>SVLF01000138.1 GCA_015068085.1 Oscillospiraceae bacterium | reverse complement strand
CGTAGTAGTTAAAGAGCTTGTAGTCTGTGCCGAGCTTTGCATTTACCTTATCCATGTATTCTTCAACGATAGCCGGGAGAGCATTGTAGTATTCATTACATGCTTCTCTGTGCTGGAAGAAGATATCACCGTTCTCAGCAGAGCCGCGGAGAACCGGATGCTCGGGGTTGATTGCACGTGCACGGAATGCCTTTACTGCATCCATATCAACCATTTCCTTGAGGTCTTCGTAATCCCAAGCTTCGATCTTCTGGATTTCGTGGGATGTTCTGAAGCCGTCGAAGAAGTTGAGGAACGGAACGCGGCCCTTGATTGTTGCGAGGTGAGCAACAGCGCCGAGGTCCATGATTTCCTGCTGGTTTGTTTCAGCCATCATAGCATAACCTGTCTGGCGGCATGCATAAACGTCTGAGTGGTCGCCGAAGATGTTAAGAGCGTGGGAAGCAACGCAACGAGCAGAAACGTGGATAACGCTCGGGAGAAGCTCACCTGCGATCTTGTACATATTCGGAATCATAAGAAGAAGACCCTGAGATGCAGTGTAGGTGGTGGTAAGAGCACCTGCTGCGAGAGAGCCGTGAACAGCGCCTGCTGCGCCGCCCTCAGACTGCATTTCAACCATCTTGACTCTGTCGCCGAAGATGTTTCTTGCGGGTTCTCCGAAAATGTTTTTGTCTGTTGCAGACCATGTGTCTGTAACTTCAGCCATCGGGCTGGAAGGTGTGATCGGGTAAATAGCAGCAACTTCAGTAAACGCATAGCTTACGTGAGCGGCAGCTGTATTACCGTCCATGGAAACTTTTCTTCTTGCCATGTTTATTTTCCTCCTTAGTTTTTTTCCAATATAATATTGTAGCACTTTTTCACTCAAAAGTAAACAGTTAAATACTACAAAACCATCATTTTTAATAGTTAATTATGTAACAATGTTCCATTTTTACATAATTATGAGAAACTTCAGATTATAAGCTCCGAAAGCGGGCGCTTGGGAACGTGATGAACACGTTCTTCGTCGCGCCGGTATTTTATTTCGCCGTCAACAGCTTCCTCAATAACAACGGTTTCAACGGGCTTGCCGAGTGCGATTACAAGCATAATCTCGTGCTTATCCGAAAGACTGAGGATTTTTGCGAGCTCTTTTCTCTTTATGCTGCCTATCATGCATCCGCCGAGACCCATTTCCGTCGCACGGAGAAGGATTGTCTGCGCCATAATACCGACATCCATAACGTTGCCTTTTCCGAGCGTATCATCATTGACGATGGTGATGTATCCGCTCGGGCGCTCGCCGGGAATCGGGGTGCCGTCCTTCAGGTAACCTGCCCACGCAAGCGTGGAAAAGACCTTTTCGCATTCCTCACCGGAGGGGGTGAGACGGAACTTGAAGAACTGGCGGTTTGCACCGCTCGGTGTGATGCGGGCATACGAGCACAGCTCGCGCAAAACGTCCTCAGAAATTTCAAAGGACTCGTCAAAACGGCGGTATGAGCGGTTTTTTAAAACCAAATCATAAAGCATAATTATATAATCCTACTTCTTGATAATTGTTCCGTAAACTTCGCCGGAGAGAGCAGCTGCGTTGGACTCGTCAGTGTCAACATGCATTGCCGGAGCAAACTTTTCGCTTACGCGGACAACAACATCATCGAATACGAGTGAACGTGCGCTGTCGATTTTAACGCAAACGATTTCCTTGTCAGCAACGTTAAATTCTGCTGCTTCCTTCGGAGTAAGGTGGATGTGGCGCTGTGCAGCGATAACACCCTCTGTAAGCTCAACCTCGCCTGCAGGTCCTACGATTTTGCAAGCTGCGCTGCCTGCAACGTCGCCGCTTTCGCGGATAGGAGCTGCAACGCCGAGTGTACGTGCATCTGTGAGGGAAACCTCAACCTGAGTTGCCGGACGCTCCGGACCAAGGATGGAAACGTTTGCGATCTCATGCTTCGGACCTACGAGAGTAACCTTTTCTTCAGTAAGGAACTGTCCCGGCTGGGAAAGCTCGCGCTTGTTGTGGAGAACTGCACCCTTGCCGAAGAGGATTTCAAGATGCTCCTTTGTAACGTGAACGTGACGTGAGGAGGTCTCAACCAATACTTTGTTTTCTGCCATTGTAAATACAACCCTTTCATTATGTAAATTTTGATTTTCACCTATCTTATATAATTTACCACAAAATGAGCCAAACTTCAAGTGATTTAATGCAAAAAAGTTGATTGGTGAATAACTTTTCTTGCAAAACACAATAATTGCGGTTGACACGGAAAAAAGTGTGTAGTAAAATTATACTGTGATTTTGTATATATACGGAGGACTGTTCAAATGAAGAGATTTGCAAAAAGTTTAGCTGTATTGTTTGCTGCGATACTTGCAATATCCGTATTTGCTTTTGCGGCGGAGACGGAAGAAAAAACGTACATAGTTTATCCTAAAGAGGAAATTGCGCTCTTTTCTGCTGATGAAGACGCACCGGAGTATATGGTAATCGGAGAAGAAGAACTTAATATGCTCCTTGAAGAAGCCCCGGAAATGATAGATTGGTATGAGGAGAATATAAAGGGGGAGTTGTTTGATACAGATACTGTGCCTTATGACTCTATATATATGGAAAAGACAACAGTAGACAATGTAGTTTATGAGGGATATGTAAAATACGAGTTGCAGGTTATAAACGCAGCAAAGGTGTGGGAAAAGGGGTATTATGGTGATGGAATAAAAGTTGCTGTAATAGACAGTGGTATTGATACAGATCACCCGGAATTTGCAGGGAGAATATTAGATGGAAAAGATTATACTACAAAAGACCTGCTAAATAAAGTCAAGAGAAAATTTTTAAAATTTTCGGCTTAAATAATAGCATAACAAATAGACCGGCATTGAAAAGTGTCGGTCTGAATTTTTGCAAAAATACCCTTAAGAAT
>SVLF01000066.1 GCA_015068085.1 Oscillospiraceae bacterium | reverse complement strand
CACAAGTCAAAGGTAAGCCGTTACCTGACAATCCGTTTCATTGGAACGAAAACTCTGTTATACATATTTTAGAGCGAATGGAATACACAGGCTGCACAGTAAATTTTAAGACTTATACAAAATCATATAAGCTCAAAAAGAAATTGGAAAATCCAAAAGAAAATTGGGCGATATTTTATGACACACAAGAGCCTATCATTTCAAAAGAACATTGGGAACGGGTGCAGGAATTAAGGCAAAGCAAACGCAGAAACACTAAAACCAATAAACAAGGTTTGTTTTCCGGCTTGATATTCTGTGCTGATTGCGGCAGTAAATTACACTTTGCAACTTGCAAAAGATTTGACAGCACACAAGACCATTACAGATGTTCTCAATACAAAGGAAATACGGGTAGCTGCACCGTTCATTTTATCCGTGAGGAAACCTTAAAGAAAATTGTTTTAAGTCAGATTTTTGAGGTTACTGCAATGATGTATGATAATGCAGATAAGTTTTTCAATCTTGTAGCAAAACAACAGTTGGACGAGCAGTCAAAAGAGATACAGAACAAGAAAAAGCAAATAGCAAAATTTCAAAAAAGAATAACGGATCTTGACAAGATTTTCAAGAGAATTTATGAGGACGATATAACAGGTGCAATATCGCACGAAAGATTTTTGAAACTGTCTGCTGAATACGAAACCGAACAGGCAGAATTACAGAAACGGATTAAAGTTTTTGAGAAAGAAACAAACAATTTTGACAGGCAGCAAATTGACTTTAGGCAGTTTCACGAAATCGTCAAAAAATATGTCGGCATTAAAGAATTAACACCGACCATTGTAAATGAGTTTATCAAGAAAATTGTTGTTCACGCTCCCGATAAATCAAGTAGACACAGAGTACAAAAGATACAGATTATTTTTAATTTCATCGGTGAATTTATTCCGCAAAAGGAGTTTATTCCCAACAAAAAGGAAATTCCGCAAGATTTTTTCTAATCTTGCGGAACATACTTCCTTATTAACCCCGCACTTTTGCGGCGGGTGTTTTTCATTCCTCAAACGAGACCTCTTCAATAGAAGAAACCGAAACCTCAAAAGCTGTTCTCACTGTTTCGACTCCGTCAATAAGCTTCGTATATTCACGGCTTTGCACCCTGCCACAGACGGTTATCACGTCCCCTGTGCGGAAGGTTCCGGCAGCTCGGGCGTTGCGTCCCCATACAATGAGAGGAAGATAATCACTTCTGCCGTATTTTCTGTTGGTTGCAAGCATAATATCGCATATTTCGCGTCCGAGCGGAGTTTTGCGATAAACAGGTTCTTTGCATATGGTCCCGGTCAGGTGAAGCGCGTTTTCGTATGTATTTTCTTTGCAAAGAGTAAGCTCTTTTATGAAAGCCGAGATGATCAGACGATTTCCGGTTTCCGTCTTTTGGTTGAACGAGCGGAGCTCGCTTTGTGTTGAGATAAAATCTCCGACGGCCAGATTATGTTCTTCGGCAGTTTCCTGACGTATGATAGTATTTATTACATCATATGTTCCGGAAAGCCTGCGCGTTTCGAGTTTGAATGTGTAAAAAAGAGTTCCGTGAGATTCGTGGGAAAATTCTATATCCGAGACGATTTGTCCGCTGAGATAAAGAATATTGCGGGAAGAGTTTTCCATTAAAAGCCACCTCATATCATAAGTCTTAATACTAATGTATTTTGGAATGGCTGCAAATATGCCTCGGCTTTTAATATATTCATCAGCGATTTTTGTTGCATTTTGTGCGAAAAGATATTATACTAAAGAGTGTGAGAAAGGGGAGTGCGGCGATGGTTGAAGAAAAGGGCTGGAAATCGGTCACGTTCGGAGACGACAAGTACAGCTTTTTAAAAATAGCGAGCATAGGTTATCGGGATTACAGCGTATGCAAGCGCGGTGATTTTGTTGCTGCAAACCGTTGGCACAGCTTATATTTCGTACAGGGAGGAAGCGGAAGCTTCACAGTAAACGGGAAGAAATATGCCTTGGAAAAAGGTGATTTGTTTTTTATACGTCCGGGTGAGCCGGTTGCGTATTGTACAGATGATGACACGCTTAAATATTACTGGATAGCTTTCTTTCCCGAACACGCTGAAGAAATCGCGGAAATTCTCGGTCTCTCGCAGGAAAAACCGGTGCGTCATACAAAATTCGCTCAGCGCATTGAATGGATATTCAGTTCCGTGATAGAATGGGATAAGGGAACATCGCGCAGCTATTTTGCCGCAATTTCCGCTCTGATGCAAATTTTGTCTGCCGAGTGTGAGGTTGAGGAGCTGCCGTACTCGGTTGAAAAGCATAAAGCACTCGCGGAAAGCATAAAGCAAACGATAGACTTAAACTTTAAAAACCCGGATTTTTCGGTTAACGATGCGGCACAACTGCTCTATATAAGCCATTCGACCATGTCGCGCGTGTTTAAGGAAACAATGGGGATAACTCCTGTGGCGTATCTCATAGACGTTCGTCTTGGATTTGCCGCAGAGCTTTTGCTGGAACAGGATATTTCCGTAAAGGAGCTTTCCGTTGCGGCAGGATTTTATGACGGCGGATATTTTATGAAGCGTTTTAAGAAGAAATTCGGAATGACGGTAAAAGAATACAGAATTCGCCATGGTGCGGAGCAATTTAGTGAAACAAAAAGCATTAAGGCTTGACACAAATGGGGAAATAGTGTATAATACATTTCAGTATTACAGAAAGGATGGCAATTTGAATATGGATTCGGATGACGGAGATTACCCCGCTAATACCGAAAAATATATTTATTTGTTATATGAGGCGTACTTGCGCGCGTTTTCGGAATATGCACGCAGGTGTGCCTTTTTGTGCTTTAAAAGAGTCCGTATATGATTTTTGGAACAGTTTTAAAGCATCGGGCAGGATAAATATATTTTAGGTTTAAGGAGAGTAAAAAGAAAATCATGAGTATATTGGAATATACTATAATAATAGCGGTGATGGTTGTGCTGTCGGCATATTTTTCCGCAACGGAGACGGCATTTTCATCACTTAACAAAACGCGCCTGAGAGCTATGGCTGAGGGCGGAAACAAAAAGGCAGAGATAACACTCTCGCTTGCGGAAAATTACGATAAGCTGCTTTCAACAATACTTATAGGCAACAATATCGTGAACATAGCAGCATCATCAATTGCAACGGTTATGTTTGTTCATCTTTACGGTGACATAGGTGCAACGATCTCCACGGCAGTGGTAACCGTTGTCGTACTTATTTTCGGCGAAATAACGCCGAAAAGCATTGCAAAGGACAGTCCGGAAAGATTTGCGATGTTTTCAACCCCGGCAATCCGTGCGCTTATCTGGATACTTACGCCGATAAACTTCCTTTTTTCAATGTGGAAAAAGCTTATCTCAAAGCTGTTTAAGACAGAGGATAATTCAAAAATGTCTCAGGAAGAGCTTCTTATGCTTGTTGAAGAGGTTGAGCAGGAGGGAAGCCTTGATACGGATGAGGGCGAGCTTATCCGTAATGCGATTGAGTTTTCCGAGCGCGAGGCGGTGGATATTCTTACGCATCGTGTTGACCTTGAAGGCTTTGCGCTTGGAACGGATAAGACAGAGATTGCGGAGCTTTTTGCGGAAACGCAGTTCTCCCGCCTTCTCGTTTATAACGAGAGCGTGGATGATATCATCGGCTTTATTCACCTTAAGGATTTTCTTACTCCAAAGGGCGTTACAGAAAAGAAAATCGAGGAGATTATGGCAAAGCCCGTATTTATTCAGAAGTTTGAAAAGGTTAATGATATCCTTAAGATTCTCCAGCAAAACAAGTCGCATATTGCAGTTGTAATTGATGAATACGGCGGAACGCTCGGTATAGTCACGATGGAGGATATCTTAGAAGAGCTTGTCGGCGAAATATGGGATGAGCACGATGAAGTTGTTCTGGATTTTGATAAGGTTGACGAGAGAACTTATAAGGTGGATTGCTCGGCAAACTTCGAGGATTTCTGCGATGTGTTTGATCTTGAAGCTGAGGCGGAGAGTATTTCTGTCGGCGGATGGGTTATGGAACAGCTCGGTAAGATGCCGGAGAACGGAGATCGGTTTGAATATGAAAATCTTGAAATAACGATTACGGAAACGGATTCTCACCGCGTGACGCAGATAAAGGTTTTCCAAAAAGAAGAGGAACAGGAAACGGTAGAAGAATAAAATTACAAAAACAACACGGACGAAAATTTTTCGTCCGTGTTGTTTTTAGGATAAATGTATTATTGGGATGTATTATGCTTTGTACGCGTTGTATACCTTTCTGAAAGCATCGCAGACTTCTTTGATGTTGATATCGCTCCAGCTTTCTAACGGGTAAATCATAAATGTATCGTCAAGAGCACGGCTTACAACAGGGAGATCGGAGAGAGAGTATCTTTTTTCTTTGTCTCCGGTATATTCCGGCGCTGCCCACGGATATCCGCTGTTTCCGAACACGCGGCTTTCCTGATACCATTCGCTCGTATACGGTGTTGCAATGTAGCGCTTGTTCACATTAAAGCCCTCTGCCGCGAGTGCGTCGCAGAAGGTATCCTTGTCGCAGGTGACGGCATCTGCATTGAAGAGACAACGGAGAAACCAGTATGACGGTGAGCTCTTTTCGGAAATCTGAGTGAAACGAACTACCGGAATATCGGAAAGAGCTGCTTTGATTTTTTCGATAACCTCACGGCGTTTTTCGCCGATGGGGAACATCTTTTTAATCTGAACTCTGCCGATAGCCGCATGCATATCGTCCATATTGTAGTTGAGTGATGCGCACACATTTCCGTTTGAACCGTCAGCACCGTAAGGCTTGCCGCGGTCTGCTGCCTGCCGCGCTCTGTAGTAAGCCTCCTCAGTGCGCGTCCATACAAGACCTCCCTGACCGCCGACGCAGGTATGCTTGCCGAACATCATTGAGAAACCGGAAGCATCGCCAAAAGTACCGACCGGACGTCCGTTGAAGGATGCGCCGTGTGCCTGTGCGCAGTCCTCAATAACTTTGATGCCCTTTTCTTTTGCAAATTCGCATATTTTCTCAATATCCTCGCACGGCTCGCCGGCGATGTGAGCAACTACGATTGCACTTGTGCGCTCGGTGTATGCTTTTTTTACACCCTCAAAGCTTATGTTGAAGCTTCCGGGAGCAGAGTCTGCAATTACGGGGATGCAGTTTAACATAACAATAGGCATAAGTCCGCCGGGATCGGTAATGGGCCCGCAGATGATTTCCGTGAAGGGCTGAATGTCCTGTGAGCGGAGTGCAACGTAAACCGAGGTAGTTCCGCTGTTTACGCACTCGGCATATCCGCCGCCTAAAAGCTCGGCAAACTCTTTGCCTAAAAGCTCGCGATCCGGACCGTTGTAGCCGGGTGCCACGCCTTTTTCAATTGCCTCGTCAAGTATTCTGTTACATGCTGCTTTTTCCTCTGCACCGAAATGATGTCTTGGTGCAAAAGGAGTTTTTATTGCCTTTTCGCCGCCGTTTATTGCGAGATTGTTCATCTTCAAAACACTCCTTTTGTGATTTTGGTTAGATTATATCTTTTTAAAAGCAGAAAATCAATGGAATATTTTGGAGCATTTGTGTATTTTTTTGATTAAAAAGAGATTGCAGTAAGTTCATTTTACTGCAATCCTCTGCGGTTTTATAAAAATAGAGATATTTTAAATATTATAAAGGCAAACTCCGGTTTCGCCGTCAATCTCGTCAACCATAACGGAAACAAGCTCGGATTTTGATGTGGGGATGTTTTTGCCCACGAAATCCGGACGGATTGGAAGCTCGCGGTGACCGCGGTCAATGAGAACGGCAAGCTGGATGGATTTGGGTCTGCCGAAACGGAAAACCGACTCAATTGCCGCGCGAACCGTGCGTCCGGTGTAGAGAACATCGTCCACGATGATTATGTTATAATCCCGGACATCACACGGAATTTCGCAACCCTCCGAGGTTGGAAGAGGCTGTGATTCGGAAAGGTCATCGCGGTAAAGAGTTATATCAATGTGACCGAGCGGGACATCTGTGCCCTCGAACTTTTTAATGTTGTCGTGAAGCATTTTCGCAAGCGGAATCCCGCGACGCTTCACGCCGAGCAGACAAATCCCCTCCGCTCCGCGGTTTTTTTCTATTATTTCATGAGTAATACGTGCCATAGAACGGCTGATGGCCGCTTCGTCCATAATTTTTGCTTTAAACTCCACAGTGCATTGCTCCTTGAAAAAATGTTCAGTTTATTTTATCATAAATTGCTCAAACTTACAAGTGCTGCTTTGGAATTTTGAATTGATACGATGTTACAAATCGGGCGAAAAAGCTTTGACACAACGGATAAAAGGTGGTATACTCTTGTTGATGAAAGAGGTGAGAAAACGTGATAATTCCGACGTATTCTTCGATGGGTTTTCTCGGCAAGCTTCCGGTGCGCATTACAACGCAATCTGTGCGCGATAAAACATCCCTCCATATTCATCCGCATATTCAGATGTGTTTTGTGCTTTCGGGAACGCTCCGGCATATAATCAACGGACATGAGTATCTGCAGGAAGCAGGCTCGTGCTCATTTGTTCTGCCATTTGATGCTCATCTTATTGACTCCACATCATCCGAGGATACACCTGTTATTGTTCATATCGCTTTCTTTGAAGACTTCCTCACAAAGCGTGGATATGATTTTTTTCCTCATCGGGGAATTTGCGCAAGGCTTGAAGAAGGAAGCATACCGGAAATGTGCGTTTTCTCCGGCTTTGAGGAGGAGGCAACGGAGCTTGTGCGCAAGATGCTTGAAGAATTTGAAAACGGAAGGAAAATGTCTTTTGACCGCGCGGCGGCTCTTGTTGCAGAGCTTTTTTCACTTGCGTGCACCTCGGATTCAGCCGAAAAGGAAACGAGAATATCACATCGCAATGTTGAAAAAATCCTGAAGGCGGTAGAGTTTGTTGAAAATAATTATCCGGAGAAAATAACTACGGATATGCTCGCGGAAATCGCCGGGATGTCAAGGCGCGGTTTTACGGAGTTTTTCAGAAAAGTAACGATGCTTTCACCTGCGCAGTTTGTTTTGTCGGTCAGGATAAAAAAAGCAGAAACGCTGATGCGCGGAACAGAGATGCTTTTTGATGAAATCGCCCGTGCCACAGGCCTTGGTGACCACTCAAACCTTGCGCGAGTGTTTAAAAAGTACCGGGGATATTCTCCAACGGATTATATCAGCCTTACATACGGAAGAGAAAAGCACGCGTATGCAATACCCACGAGCGAGCGCTACAGCTGGATAGAAGAATTATAAGCAAGAAACAGGAAAAAGCTTAGGAATGGGCAAATCGAACCCGAAGTAGTACATAGGTACGTCGAGAGGTTCGGCTTGCCCATAGCAAAAAGGCTTTATAATAAGAGAAAACCCGAAAATTTCGGGTTTTCTTCACAAATTGGCAGTTGATTAAGATGTCGACCGGAAACACTTGCATTTACAACTTTTTTGCGTTCCGGAGCCTTGATGTTTCTCAGACTCTTGCCTCGATGTAGTTTACCACATCTCCGACAGTTTTGAACATCTGTGCATCGCTGTCTTCGATAGTAATATCAAATTCTTCTTCGACTGTCATCATAAGCTCGACAATGTCAAGAGAGTCAGCACCGAGATCATCCATAATGTTTGTTGACTCTGTAACCTCTGACGGGTCGATGTCAAGCTGTGCCTCAAGTATGTTTTTTAAAGTGTCAATTACCATGTTTATACCTCCGTGTTATTTTGTAATTGATTTCTATATCGGTATAATAGCATTATTGAGCGGTTTTTGCAATAGTTTTTTTGAAATTTATATAAGTTTTTCTTTGACGACCTTGACGAAGGTGCGGACATTTTCTTCCGTAGAGAATCGGGAGAGGCTGATGCGGACGGCGCTGCCTATCAGCTTGTCCGGAACCTTGACCGCGCGGAGAACATGGCTTTTCTTGCCCCTGCTGCATGCAGAGCCTGCGGAAACGTAAATTTCATCCTCTTCCAGAATGCGCATAACCACCTCGCTCGGGTATTTTTCAAACGCGGCGGTGAGTATATGCGGTGCACTGTTTTCAGCGGAGAAAACATGGACGCGTGGAAGCTCTTTAAGCTCTGTCTTTAATAAGGAAAGAAGGTCTCGCATCCGCTCTGCGTTTTCAAGATAGGTGTCGGCAACGCTCTCCACGGCAGCTGCAAACGCGGCAATCTGCCCGGTGGCTTCCGTGCCGGAGCGAAGCCCGCCCTCTTGTCCGCCGCCGAGAAGCTGCGGGGTAAGGCGTACTCCTGATTTTATATAAAGGGCGCCGATGCCCTTTGGAGCATGGATTTTATGCCCGCTGAAGGAAATTAAATCTGCGCCGTATTTTGATGCGTTAACCGGAATTTTCAGAAACGCCTGAACTGCGTCTGTGTGGAAGATAATATCTCGGGATTTAGCCTTTATCGCGCGTGAAATTGCGGGAATGTCCATAACGGAGCCGAGCTCGTTGTTCACGCTCATTACGGAAACTAAAAACGTGTCCTCGCGAACGGCGGCGGCAACGTCCTCTGCGTGGACAGAGCCGTCTGCGCGTGGCGCGATATACGTCACGTCAAAGCCGTCGGCTTCAAGCTTTTTTGCAACGTTTAAAACGGACGGATGTTCAAATTCCGTTGTAATCATATGTCTGCGCTTTCCGCATCTTGCGGCTGTGCCGAGGATTGCAAGGTTGTTGCTCTCGCTTCCGCAGGAGGTGAACGTTATTTCTTTTGCATCGCAGGAAAGAATACCTGCAATTGTTTTTTTTGCATCACGGACGAGATGCTCTGCGGAAATTCCGAGCCCGTGGAGCGACGACGGATTGCCAAAGCCTTCGCACATGGCAGTTACCGCTGCTTGCGCCGCTTCGGGAGTAACGCGGGTGGTTGATGCGTTGTCAAAATATATCATAATAAAAAATCTCCGATTCTCAGATGCTTTTAATATTTTACTATACCCTGAAAGCAAAGTCAATGCGATAAAAAGCAAAAAAACGGGCGTTTTTAAAACGCCCAACATATTAAGTATAGCAAAAACAGAAAGCGATGTCAATTGTTTTTGTGACAAGTGGCAGTAAATCTGCGATTTGCATAAATAGAATTTATGTATTTTGTACAAAATTACATATTGCAAAACCCTCTCCGTTGTGGTATATTATAATCAGAAAGGGTGATACCGATGTTCCACTAAGAAACGGCTCAAATAAAGTCAGTGAGCTGAGAGAAAAAAGCGAAAACCCAAAAGCGAAAAGTTCTTCCGATAATATATAAGATGTCTTGTTTAAAGAAGTAGGTGGTCAGAAGAGTATTCAGAAGAATAGTCAGAGATGCAATCCGATATGAAATGTAAGTGTTAATCAGGAAGGCTGGTCGTGAAAAAGGGCAGACGCTGCAAACAATGAAAGAGAGGTTAACCAAAGATGTTAGATATCAAGAGTGAACAGAAATAACCCTCCTCCGTTTAATGGGTGAAAGACATGACGGACGAGGGTTATTTCATTTTTATATGCAGTAACGGTTCTGTGCGGTGTGAATCAATGTATGGTTCATAGCCGCTTTTTTTGTTTTTGCGTGCTCTGTAACAGCCTGCAGCTAAAGCTTATGCGTGGATTTGATAAAACAAAGTCCGCCTCCGCCGTCAGGCGGAGGGCAGTCTTACTTATAGCTGATGTGCGGTATTCTATTAAGGTTTTAAGATTTTCTACGATTTTAGTAAAAAAATATTGTTTGAAACGAGCCGTTAATATATAATATAAAGAAAAGAGAGGGGAGGGGATTCCGTGCAAAAGAGTATTCCGCCGCGCTGGAGCATAGATAGCAGCATATATGATGCATATGAGCTTTCCGGACTTACAACGTCCGATACGCATTGGCATTCCCATTTTCTTCTCAATATAATCACTGGTGGAGAGCTTGTTCAGGAGATAAACGGAGAGAGCGTTACGCTTCGCCGCGGAGATGCGATTATAATTTCTCCCGTGGATTTTCACAGAAATATAGTGAAAGAAAACGAACACGTTTCCGTGCTCGCTGTCAAGTTCTCGGATAAGCTGTTTTATGATTCGCTCAGCGATGTTTGTTCGTTTGAAGATTTTCCGATAGTTTCAACGCTTTCGATAGATGCGCTTCAGAGTGCCGAAGAGATGTTCCGGCTGCTTTTGAACGAGCAGAAAAACAGCTCGCTTTTAGGCTCGGATAAGTTTTCAAAGAGCCTTATCGAGCAAATGGTTATCCTTATACTGCGTGCGTGCGGGAGAGAGTATGTCGCTGAGAAAAAATCAAAGGTACACAGCGCGCTGGGATTTATACATTGCAACTTCAGGCGGAATATAAGAGCGGCGGATGCCGCGGCGTTTGTGGGATATTCGCCTAATTATTTCAGCGCGGAATTCAAAAAGGAAACCGGAGTTGAGTTTCAGAAATACCTGAGGGATTTACGGCTCGATTTTGCAATGAACCTGTTGAAATTCTCAAAGCTTTCGGTAACAGAGGTCTGTTTTGAGTCGGGATTCAATACATTGCCGCACTTCTCTCAGTCGTTTAAGAAAAAGTTCGGGAAATCTCCCGATAAAATTAAGGAGGAACACAAATGAACAAGTGGAAAAAAGGCGCTGTGACGCTCGCGTGCGACGAGCTTTATGAGTGCATTAAGGGCAAAAAAATTGCGCTTATGATGAACACCACCGCAATCGACAATGAGGGAAATCTTCTCGTTGATGAGATTGTGAACAACAGTGAGTCGAAGGTGGAGTTTTTCTTCGGTATGGAGCACGGTGTCCGCGGTGACCTTTATGCAGGAGACGGGAAGCTTTCCGATGTTGATGCAAAAACGGGCATAAAGATAGTCAATCTTTATGAATATCCGCGCCTTCAGCCACCGGTTGAGTGGGTGGAAAAGGTCGATGCAGTTGTGTTCTGTGCACAGGATGTCGGCGTGCGTCACTGGACGTACACTCCGTGGATGATGCTGCTTATCGAGACTTGCGCAAAAACGGGATGTGAGGCGATTATTCTCGACCGTCCGAACCCCATCCGCGGTGATATCGTTGAGGGAGCACCGGCAGAACCGAAGTATGCGGGAACGCATCTTCTCTCGGGCTTTGAATATCCGCTCCGCCACGGAATGACGATAGGCGAGCTTGCGCTTATGTACAACGATGTTAAGAACGTCGGCGCAAAGGTAACCGTTCTTAAAATGCAGGGCTGGAAGCGCGATATGTGGTATGACGAAACAGGTCTTGTATGGGTTCCGGGCAGCCCGAATATGCCGGATACGGACACTCCGCTTTTCTTTGCGGCAACAGGTCTTTTGCAGGCGGCAAGCTTTTCGCTCGGAATAGGAACAACAACGCCGTTTGAATTTGTCGGCGCTCCGGATTTTGACGGAGATGCGCTGGCAAAAGAACTTAATTCGCGTAATCTTCCGGGAATTTACTTTATTCAGAAGTATTATATGGCTATGACGTACTTAAAGCCGACTGAAGGAAGCAGCCGCGAGCTTACGTTGTGCAACGGCGTGTATATGGTTATAAACGACCGTGATGCATGGCGTCCGGTAGAAACTCAGTTCCATATTATGGATGCACTGGCAAAGCTTTTCCCGGATAAGGTCAATTTCGAGCATCATGGGCTTGCCCGTCCGAGAACGTGCACCGATAAGGTACACGATGCACTCAAAGCACGCGAGAGCGTTCTTCCGATTGCAGAGGAATGGAAGAAAGGCGCCGAAGAATTTAAAAAGACAAGAGAAAAATATTTGCTGTATTAAAAATGAAAAAGGTGCTGTAGCGAAATGCATTTTGCTACAGCACCTTTGTTGTAAACCCTTTTCGGTGAAATTACTGATTGTCATCCATGCGCAGGGATTTTGGATAATATTTCATTCTTCTCCGTGTTTGCTTGTCACTCTCAATAGCCTCCGGGCGCGTTTCGTACCTGAACTGCACGGGCGATATTCCCAAATGCTCGCGGAAAATATGGGTAAGGCGTGATTTGTCATAGAGTCCGGTGTCGGCTGCAATTTCGTTTAAGGATTTGTCGGTATATTGCAGAAGGTATTGCGCTTTTCTTATTCTGAGCCCGAGAAGAAATTCTTTGGTGGTGGTTCCGGTCACTTCTTTAAATGCTTTTGAAAAGTTTGTGCGGGACATTGCAGTGATTGTACATAAGTCCTCGCGCTTTATTTTTTCGTTTGAGTGAGTTGCAATATATCTTACTGCACGAAGGATGGGCTCGGTTCGCTCAATGATTAGCGACAGGTCCTTTTTCTGTGCCGGATCGCGGCAAATAAGCCTCATGAATTCGCATAAAAGCCCAGAAAGCTTGTGAAAATCAGGATTGCTTTTCGGCGAGAATTCCAAAAGCATATTGCGGGCAAGCCTGTCGGCGGTTTCCTTCTCACTGCCGTGCAGCAGAACGTGTTCGGGAATTGAATATCCTTCAAAATGCGCATATTTCTTCAGATGAGAAAAGAAGTCATATCCTTTTGAGGTAAAAAAATCGTCCGAGAGAGAAATGGTGAGTGCGACGGGGGTATCCTCAGAGTAGAGCGTGTTGATGGCATGCTCGGTGAACGGAAGAACAATAACGCAGGAGCCTGCGGTCTGAAGGTATTCGGTGTTTTCCACCGTATGCGCAAGTACGCCGGTAAGAACATACCATATCTGAACATAATCATGATAATGCAGACGGTCTTTTTTTCTGTTGCACATACTTTCTATAGCTATGCCGTGTTTTTGAAGAGGAGACTTCTCGCCGGATATCGAAGGGCGCTTCAATGTGTTTCACCTCAGCTTTTGTAAAATCCTTTTTAATTATAATATCATTAAAATAAACAAAAGTCAAAAAATATATATAAGAATTGTGGACATTTTTACAACGGTTATGGTAGATTGAAAGCTTGCTTTTAAGTTATTATATAGTTACCAAATTAAAACTGGAGGAATTTATCATGAAAAAGCTAATATCTATACTAATTTGCGCAGCGATGATTTTATCGCTTATTCCGGCTGTGGCTGCAACGGGAGACGCAACACTTGAATACGTGTTTACAAGTACAGCGCAGGGCGGAAGTGGAACTGTGACGCCGACAAAAGATGAGTTTTACGGCTATGCTGTAGAAGGAGAAAAATGGCAGTTTGTGAATATGGTAAGTTACAGTGCCTGTGCGTTATATAGCACACATTTAAATTGGGGATTCGCAACCTCCGGCAAGCCGGAATATGACGGCGAGGATAAGATGACCGGTGCATATGCGATTGAGCTTGATATCCCGACGGCAGGCGTTTATACTCCAACCCTTGAATACAGAGCTTATAAAGCAGGCGCGACTGCAGAGGTTTATCTTGTGGAAAAGAGCAAGTTTGAGGCAGGCACGTCCGGTGAGTATTATTTTAGTTATGATCCCGAAGCCACAGATAAGGGCGGATATGATAACGAAGAAAATGCAGAACGCAGAGAAGCGTTTATTTCTGCCGTAAATGCGATGAGTGCAAACGACCGCCTTGGAACTGTGAATACATGCAGCGAAGAAGTGGCTGAATATCAGCCGAAAATATTCAGGGATATTGAGATAGAAAAGGCAGGTCCATATATTCTTGCTATAGTTCCGACCGGAGCACAGATGCAGAGCGGAGACAATAAGTATAGCATACAGCTTCATTCCTTTAAGCTCGATAAAGTGGTGGAAAACACAGCAGTAGAACAGGAGTTTACGATAACAACCGATGGGGAGACTGAGGATTGCGGCTGGGAGGTTGCAAGCTCAGCTGGGTATAACGCGGTAGGCAGCCTTCTTGCAACCGGCTTTCGCCAGACGTTTCGTGTTAAATGGCTAATATCTAGGTCTTATCACGTTATGTTGCGTCTAAATGTCAAAACAGCAGGAAAATATATGTTACAGATAAAGAGTGCACCTGGTGATTCGACCAGCGAGATATTTAATATGGGTGTACATTGGCTTAAGGATGAAAAATCAGAAAAAACAGCAGTTGAACTTGTGGGCGGCAACGATCGCTTGACTCACTCCTCGTTTGTTGGAAGCTGTGATTTTGATGATGCGAAATCCGGCTATCAGGACGTGGCGCAGATAACAATCAAGGAGCCGGGAGATTATCTTATTGCATTTTTTGGGAATTCGAATACAGAGTTTTCGCCTGGTGCCTATGATGCAGATGAAAAACCACAAGTTTACCTCTCCGGCATAAAGCTTGTTCCGGTTGAGCATGTCAATGTTGAAACCGACGCTGCCGCGGCAGAGCGTGAGAACATTCAGAATGAGAACGGCGGCAATCTCTCGGCAGAAGCAGACAAGGTTCCGCTTAATGCGAACATAAACGCACTTACCATGTTTGGCGATGAAGTAAAGAAAGATACCGTAACGGCGGGAACAGAAGTAACCGTAACCGCACCCGACAAGACCGGATATAGCTTCCTTTACTGGGCAAAGGGACTGACCGATAAAAAGGTAATAGTATCGGATAAGAAGAGCTACACCTTCACGGCTGTGAGAGAGAACAATCCGCTTATCGCAGTATATACAAGCGATACGGCAAAGGCAGATATAGAGTTTTACAACGGGAATTTCCAGCTTCTCGATGCAACGCTTGATGCAGAAAACAAGCTTCCGCCGCTTCCAACAGAGGGAATTGCGGGATATGGCGAGGCAACGCACTGGGAGCTTTTCGGAGATGATAAGGAATATGCGCCGGGAGATGTAATCTCGCCGAGCGGGAAGATGATTTTCGTTGCACAGTATGACGAGCTTGTGAAGGATATAGAGGTAACCGTGAACGGAAATGTTAAAATGTGTTCTTACGGTGAGCTTGTGACGGAAACTGCTCCGGCACGTTCGGAAAGCGATGTGTTCAACTATTGGCTCCGCGACGGTCAGATTGTGGGATTTGGAAAGACGTACAGCTTCTATGCATATGAGGACTGCGAGCTTACCGCTGTATACAAAGAATACGAGCCGATAAATAAAACGCTCCGGAAAATAATTCTCGACACAATGGAAGACGGAAGGCTTATGGCAGAGTTTATAGGCTTTGGAGATGCTGCCGAAAAGGGAATTATGATAAAGCAAGAAAATAGCAATGACGACGGCAAGCTCTCAGTTTGCGCTTTACAATGATGAAGCGGGAACAGTGGTTGGATATGCCGTTGATAAGGACGGAAATATTTACACAACAGAGCAGGAATAATTTACCTATAGCGGAGAGGACTCCCTCTCCGCTATAATAAAAGTAGCCAACGAAAGGAGACAACTTATGAAAAAACGTTTATTATCGCTTGTGCTTGCACTTGCAATGATGATATCGCTTCTTCCTGCGGTATCACTTGTGGGAGCAGAAGCAACAACACAGGAGTTTACGATAACAACCGCAGGGCAGACTGCAGACTGCGGCTGGGAGGTTGTGAGTGCGAAGGGATATAATGCAACGCCGGGGCTTCAGACTAACGGTTATAAGCTGAAACTGCGCCAGGCGTGGTTTAATAACGTTCGTGAAGACAGAACCTACCACGCTATGTTTCGCATAAATGTTAAGGCTGCGGGAACATATACTTTGCAGGTAAAGGGAACACCGGATTCCGCGGAAAATGAAGTCTTGAAATTGGGCGTTTTCTGGCTGAAGGATGACGGCAAAGCGATTGACACACCTGCTTCAACTGCTACCGACGGGACAACACACTCGGCTTTTGATCTTGTTGGAGGCTCAGAAAGAAGCGATAGTAAAGCTCTTGTTGGAAACTGTGATTTTGTCAATGCAAAGACCGGGTATCAGGATGTTGCAACGGTGACAATAGAAGAAGCAGGAAACTATCTTGTCGGGTTCTTCGGCACATCCCAGACAACCGCGACGGCAGGAAGCACACCGGTAGTTTGCATTTCAGGCATAAAGCTTGCGTTGCCGGGAACGGGCGGTGACACAGGCGGAGATTCGGGTGGCGATGGTGAAGAACCGGAACAGCCCGAAAATCCGGAAGAAGACGACACAGAGGATAACGGCAATGTTGGTGTGCATCTTAAGTATGTTACAAACACAAGCGTTATGCTTGACCAAACGAATTATGGTAAACCGCGTCTAGATAATGGAACTCTCCGTCCGGGAGGTTATGCGGACATTGACAATTATTCAAAAATGAATGTTTCGAAGACTGATCTGTGGGCATATAATAATCTTTATAATCGCCATGCATCAAATATGACGCAAGCACATTTCTATGCTGCATTCCCGCGCGATGCTTACGGCACAGTCGAGCAAGGCTTTGCTGCATTTAAGCTCAAGGTTCCGAATAAGGGCAAATATTCATTGGCGTTTAACAGCGTAGGTAACGGCTATGGAATGAATGCGGATATTTATCTGTTTGAAGCGGGAAGCATCACAATGGTTTCTCGTGACGATATAAAGAAAAATACTCCTATTGCAAATGTAAGCTTTGCGCCGGACGGCACGATAGATGTCGGCGAGGTTGATATCCCGAAGCGCGGTGACTATTACCTCGTTATCGACGGAACGGGCGGTCCTGCGGGAGAGAGCTATAATACGCTTTATATTGAAAGCATAATGCTTGACGTTGCGGCAGGTGAGTTTGATAAGGTGTTTCTTTCGGTGGACGGCATTGAAA
>SVLF01000065.1 GCA_015068085.1 Oscillospiraceae bacterium | reverse complement strand
GCCACATAGTCGGATTTTTATATGGAACCGTATGTTCAAAAACAAGTGCCCGCGTTGCGTTTGCTTCATCAGACGCTGCAACGCTCGCTGCATCCTCTGATATTCTCGTATAAGTACCATAACTTTGCAAACCGTATTTTGCTGATTTGGATTCAGACTCTTCTAAAAGATACCTTTTCTTGCCGTCTGAAGTTTCGAAAGTTTCCCCTTCTTTTCCCCAGCTCATCAGTTCTGCACCCTCATCCGAATAAAACCAATCCAGAAGTTTGAACGAATTTGCAATATTTTCCTGATTTCTTGTATTAAGAACAATGGTTCCCGACGGCTCGCCGTTCATTCTGCTTACCATTGCACTGCCTGTTTCATTGTTGGCTTTAGGCGGAACCATAACATCCATCTTAAAGTCCGGGTTGTTTGCACGTGCCAATTTGTTAAAATAATCAAGTCTTACATGATAATCAGCCATAATAAAGCCGCGGTTTGTGGAGACGAGTTCCTGCCAGGATGTCAACGACATCGTTGTATAATCCGGTGCTACAAGCTCTTCATCAAACATCTTTTTCATAAATGTCAGATATTCAAGCATCGTATCTTCTCTTGCACCGTAACACCATTTGTCTGAGTTAAAATCATAGTAAACTCCATATGTAAAATACGGTTTGAAACTTGAGCCGATAACATCAATATTTGTAAGTCCGTTTCTTAAAGAGAACGGATAGCTTTCGGGATAAAGCTGTTTCAGTTCCAAACAAACTTCATAAAGGTCTTCCATTGTTTCAGGCTGCTTCAAATTATGCTTCTCAAAAATATCTTTTCTGTAAAGCCACGAACGGACATTCGTATATTCATCTGCACCGAAAATCGGGCTTAAATAAAGCTTACCGTCTGCCCAGCGGCGGGTATCTATGTTCTGTGCAATTTCTTCTTCAGACAATGTGTCTACATATGAACAATAGTTCGGAAGTTTATCGAGATTGTCATCAAACGAAACATATGCACCTTGCAAAGCAAAATTCTTCTCAACTGAAGTCCACGCGCCGTCAAGAGTGAGCATATCAGGAACATTTTTGCTGTCAGCCATCATCAGTGTAAGCTTCGTAACATAATCTATTGCAGGAATTGCTGTAATTTCTATATTCCCGCCTGCAACCTCACGGATATATTCCCACACCTTCCAGTTCTCGTTATACGGCCAGCTTGCATGACTCGGAATCATCCATTTGATTGTTACATCGTCGGAAAACAGCTTTCCGTCTTGTGTCGAACTTTCGTCTTTTACCTCTGCAGTTGTGCAAGCGCAAAGAGCAAACATCATCACACCTGCAAGTAAGACTGCAATTACTCTTTTTTTCATTATCTCTTCTCCTCTGCTTTAAATTTGGCGTTTGCCTTTAAATAGAGTATAAATCAAGTTTTTTTCTTTGTCAAACGCGTCTGATATTAGAAAACGCATAACTTTAAAAGTACAAAAACACACATCATATCCATAATACACTATTTTTTCAAACTTTTTCAAGGACATCCATTCTTTCTGTAATGCATAAATTTGATTTATTTTACACAAGCAGCATTTGCTTCGTTTACAAGTTTTAGCAACGTTTCTGAATCAGCCATAAAGTTCTCTTCTGACCCGTCGCGGACAAATTCAAGCATTGCATGTCTGGTAGCACTGTCATCCCTGAATATCATAAGACGCTCAAGCCATTTGTCATAGGCCTCAGATAAAAGCTTTTGCTCACAGTCTGCTCCGAAAAAATCAAAATGATAAACATGAAGATTTGTAAGTTTTCCGGTTGTATAAATCGTTTTTAATACGTGCAGCTGCTCATTATCAGGTATGTGATCCAAAGCTTGCCAATATGTACGAAAATTAGGTTCATTCACTTCAAACATATATCTGATGAGACTTTCTAGTGTATCAGTTAATGTGTTCGCATGGCACTCTGTAGAAATCGTTATGCCGTATTCAGCAGCTTTACGGCTGATCTCCTTCGCCTCCCGAACCAGAGCCTGTCTTGCATCAAACGAGTGATAGTAAGAAGGGTTAAATCCTGCCCAAACACGAATTTCCGGTGCACCAAGCGCCTTCGCGCTTTCAAGATAAGGAATAATATCATTTTTCATACCAAGTCTGTAATATGAGCCGTAAGACGAAACTTCCAAGCCTGCATCTTCAGTCATTTTTCGAACTTCTCCGGCGAGAGCTGCATTCCCCTCCTGTACATGAACATCACTCGCCCATTCAATAGAATGAATCCCGGCTTTTACCGCTAAATTGATGATTTCTTTTGGTGATTTTGCTCTGAAAGTAACAGAGCAGAGTCCGGCTTTAAGCATAACTTTATTCTCCAATCATAAAATTTTCACAACGATTATACATTGTTTTTTCTCCCAAAGCAACGTATTGCACCCAAATTTGTACCTTTTTACACACAGAAAACAGCGGCAACAACCGGCACGGCGTGCAATGTAACAATTACACTGCACGCCGTGCTTTTATCTCTTCGTTTTCGCAATATATCCGATAGTTACCTGCGGCACACTCGTTTTTGAGATATTCCTCAGCAAGAATATCCGAAACCTTTCCCTGTATCTCACGGCGGAGACCCCGTGCACCGTACTTTTCGTCAAACCCCCGTGAAACAACGTTTTTCTTTGCTTCTTCCGTAACATCAAGCACAATACCAAGCTTGAAAACTCTTTCCGCCAGCTCCGATATCATCATATCGCAGATACGGCCCGCTTCTTTCTCCTCAAGCTTGGAAAAAACAATCACATCATCAATACGGTTAAAAAGCTCAGGACGAAAGCTCTTTTTTATATCCGCGATTACGCTTTTTGATACCTCGGAAAAATCGCTTTTCGCGCCGGTTCCGAAGCCCACGCTTGCGGCGCACATCCTCTCTGCACCGATATTGGATGTCATCACGATTACGGTATTCCTGAAATCCGCTTTTTTGCCGTGGGAATCGGTAATCGTTCCGTCTTCAAGAATCTGGAGAAGAATGTTCATCACATCAGGATGCGCTTTTTCGATTTCATCAAAAAGAATAACCGAATACGGTGCGTCGCAAATCCTGTCTGCAAGTGTTACCCCGCCGTCATATCCGACATATCCCGGAGGCGAGCCCAAAAGCTTTGACAGCTCATGCTTTTCCATATATTCCGACATATCCATACGGATAATTTTGTTCTCATCGTCAAAGAGAGCTTCTGACAGCGCGCGGCACAGCTCAGTTTTTCCAACCCCCGTAGGACCTGCAAACAAAAATGAACCTATAGGTCGTCTCGGGTCTGAAAAGCCGAGACGTCCGCGTCTCACGGCACGTGCCACTGCCGCGATTGCCTTTTCCTGGCCTACAACTCTTTTTCTGAGAAGCGCTTCAAAACCGAGAAGTCTTTGGCTTTCCTCGCGCGTTATCCTTGATGCGGGAATTCCGGTACGCGCGCATACAACATCGGCGATACTGTCAAAATCAATTTCAGTATGCCCGTCAAGCACCTTCTGCCAGTTCTCACTCACCACAGAAAGCTCTCTTCTTAAATCTTCTTCCTTATCGCGAAACCGGGCGGCACCTTCAAAATCCTCCGATTGTATGCACCTTTCCTTCATCCCGACAGCGCTGATTATTTTTTCTTCAAGCTCACGCATACGCGGCGGCGGTGACGATGCATATATCTTTGCACGGCTTGCCGCCTCATCAATTAAATCTATTGCCTTATCCGGCAGACGGCGTTCCGGAATATACCTGTCAGAAAGCTCAACTGCGGCTTTTATCGCCTCATCCGTAATCCTTATCTTGTGATGCTGTTCGTATTTCCCGCGCAGTCCCGCGAGGATTTCGGTGCTTTCCTCCTTTGACGGTTCTTCTATCTTAACCGTCTGAAATCTTCGCGAAAGTGCGGCTGACGGCTCTATATATTTCCGATATTCCTCGTGCGTTGTTGCACCTATAAGCTGGATTTCGCGGCGTGAAAGCGCAGGCTTCAGTATATTCGCGGCATCTATTGCTCCCTCGGCTGCTCCGGCGCCCACGATAGTGTGGATTTCATCAATGAACAGTATTATATCTCCCGCACGGCTTACCTCACGCAATATTGAGCGTATGCGTTCTTCAAACTCACCTCTGTATTTTGTTCCCGCAACAACTCCGGATATATCAAGCATAAAAATTCTTTTCCCCGAAAGAACGCGCGGCACATCTCCTTTTACAATGCGCTCTGCAAGTCCTTCTGCAACAGCTGTTTTCCCGACACCGGGGTCTCCTAAGAGAAGCGGGTTGTTTTTTGTTCTGCGCGCAAGTATTTCTATAACATACTGAAGCTCTTTTTCCCGCCCGATTACCGGATCCAGCTTTCCTTCTCTGACAAGCTCACACAAATCTCTTCCGTAATTTTTAAGTAATTTCGTCTCGCTCTTCTCAGAATTGCGGCGGTTATCGGCGTTTTTTCTGCAATCAGCTCCGTTGTCACCGCCTGACGGCATAATAAGCCGCGCAAGCTTTTCCGTATCCGCGCCCATGCTTTTTAAAAGCTTTTTCGCGCTCCCCGATTCTTCGCAAAGGATTCCGACAAGAAGATGCACATCCCCGATAAAGCCATCCCCCGCGCTTTTTGATTTATTGTATGCAGTTCTCACTATTCTCCGCGAACAGGGACTCAACCCCTGAAGCGTGTTTTTATGAGCTTTTCCTATGCCGGTATGATTAATAACGGCTCCCCTTATTTTTTCGGCAGAAATGCCCTCTGCATTCAATATTTTTGCAGCATCGCCCTCTCCGTCGCGAAGTATTCCAAGAAGGATGTGCTCACTTCCCACATATCCGTGACCAAGCTCTGCCGCACATTCATGTGCACACCGAAGCACGTTTTCTGCGCGAAGCGTAAATCTGTTTTCAAAAAGCATGGTTGCCTCCGATTTTTATTTTAAGTCCTCAGCTTAAATTTTACCTTTTAAAGCAGCTTTTTATACATCCTCTGTTTCGACAAAAAAACTTTTTTTGAATTTTTTTAAATTTTTTTAGTTTACCCTATTGATTTTTTTCTTATTCATTGTTACAATAGATATATTGAAAAAGATGGAGGTGTTATTGACATGGCATATGTAATTAGCGACGAGTGCGTAATGTGTGGTTCTTGTGCAGGTGCTTGCCCCCTTGGTGCAATCTCCGAAGGTGATACAAAGTACGTTATCGACAAGGACGCATGCGCAGGCTGCGGTGAGTGTGCAAGCGCTTGCCCGGTAGAGGCTATCTCCGAGGAATAATCCCCAGAAAGCTTCAATGAGCTGTGACGAAATTCGTCACAGCTCATTTTTGTATATCTGCTTTTTCAGATAGTTCTTTAATCACACAGATTTATTCTTGTAAAAAACAAACTCTCCTACTTTACCTTCGGGAATCTATCCGTAACATTTTTGTAGCTTCGCGCAAGACAGTCAAACTCATCCTCACCATAGCTGTTGTCCTGCTCGACGAGCATATATTCGCAGTCTGTTTTTGCAAGAGCCTTGATATATGTATCATAGTCAAGAATACCTTCGTAAATCGGTCGAAGATATGCCCGCTCCTCTATGATATTTTCAGGAATTGGTTCCATATAGTCCTTTAAGTGGATGCGGGAAAGATATCCGTTATATTTTTCAATAAGCTTAACTACGTTCTGATCTGCCCAGGCCGCCCAACCGAGGTCGAGCGTGATGTTGAGAGAGCCTTCAGGGAAATCTTCAAGCATACGGTCAAGAAGGCTCTTTTCCGCAAATACATCACGGAATTCCTGGAAATGGTTGTGGTAATGTAAAACTGTTCCAAGCTCCTTCATTCTCTTTGCAATGGGGATAAAATTCTCGCGGAAGATATGATAATCTTCAAGTGTCCAGACTTTTCTGCCTGTATAGAAAGGCATAATGCCGATTCCGATGTTACGGCATCCAAAGGTTTTGTGGTCTGCAACTATTTTATCCGCACCCTCTTCGAGAATTCTTGCGGGTGGGATATGTGTAAGAACACACTCAAGTCCATTCTTTGAAAGCTCATCTCGCAACCATTCCGGTTCATACGGACACGTGCCGGAAACCTGAACTGTTTTATAGCCGATATCCGCTACCTTTCTGAGTGTTGCGGAAAAATCTTCGAGTGTTTGTGTGTGATTGTGTACTGTATAAAGCTGTGCACCGATTTTCATAAGTTTTAGCTCCTTTAATGTTTAATATATACTTTTTAATCGCCGAGTGAGAAGCCCCATGTTCTCTGCCAGGAGGTTGTCTCTCCTGGGGCAAGGTCAATGGCAACAAATATTTCCGGACATAGGGTATAGTAGTCGCACCATACGGAAACGCGAGCAGGCGTAAAGTCAATCTTTCCGTAGCAATATGCTTTGCCGGTTTTTGATTTCATAATCCATGCATAGTCATTGCACTTGTTCGCGTTGTATTTATCATCGAAATAACATACAGTGTCGGGATAACGAGAAAATGTAAAATGACCGTCTTCGTAAATCATTGCATTGCTCTGAAAATTTTCGGGTACATTAGCGACAGGAACTTCAAGGATGTAATTTGGCGAAATTTCCTCGCCTGCAAGACTTAAGATGTTGTGACAAAGCTCTTGTGTATGTATTGCGCGCTCTCCGGTGTTTGTGAACGTAACCTTTTCGATGATTTCAGAGCCGCAAAGGCTTATCTTTCTTGTTTCAATATATGAAAAACCGTCAACTGTCGGTGTTTTCGTTTCAAAGATCGCGGAAGTTTCAGTATGACTCACTTTTATATCAAGCAGCTCGCGAATATCAAGCATATCATGAGATGATGTCGGGGTTTTGTAAATTCCGGAGCCAACACCGGGGAGAAGAGTGAGCTTTCCGTGAATGGCTTCATCCGGTGAAATCGGAGCAAACTGACAACAAAGACCGCTGCCCTCCGATGTGAGCTGCCCGCTGTTGTGATTGCGCTCATACTCGGAAAACCTTATTCCCTTACACCACACGTCCTGAATAAATCCTGCGTGGCACCAGCGTGAGCGGCTATATTCGACACCATTCGGATACAAAATCCGCACTTTTATTGTCCCGTTATCAAGATAAAAAAAGTTGCCTGAAGGCGCAAAATTGTTCAATTCTCATGCCTACTTTCTGTATAATCATTTTTATAAGTTTATATTCTAACTGTCATAATCCATCATGTTTTCGAAGCAAAAAAGGTTCGCATGAGACAGTGCTTATCTTAGATTGGTATATCCAGAATTTTCCTGAGGTCTATGTCAGCCAAAAATAATGCACCATAACTCATAGTTAAATGAAACAGTGATGTGTTCCATTTTGTGTCTCTTCCCCATCCTTCAAATGTAGTCGTGGCCCCTTCTGAAATCATCCGAAGCCATGCGCCTTCGTCAAGCATCAGTTTTTCAATATCGCGTTCCATGCCATAACGCAAAAAGCCCATCAAAGCTAAAAACGCACAGAAAAGTGACACCGAACTGAGCCTGCGTTCTTTAAACATTTGCATAATATTTCCCGCGCACTTATCGTCCGGACAAAGCCCGAAAGCAAAAGGAAAGCTATTGCCCACAAGACTTATATGATTTGTATTAACGCCGTCTCTGAAAAGATGTTTTTCAGCATCGTAAAAAGCGTTTATAAAAGCATTTATCAACGGTTGCTCTTCTCTGTATGGTTCAACCTCCAATTCCAACGTCATCTTGTTTGCTACTTTTACCGCCTCAATATAATAAGCATTTATCGAAACATGAGCCTCTTCACAAATTTTCCCTTCAACAATATCAACATCATAACCATCACGGTAATTGGATGGCCATTCAACAACGCACCACTTATCAAGATTTTGCAAAAGCCCATCTTTTTCGTATTCTTTACGGTAGCTTTCTAAAACATTTATGACTTTGGCATAATTTGCGGCAAGATATTCTTTATCTTTTGTAAATCTGTAATGCCACATAACAAGATAGATCATCATCAGTGGATACTCTGCTATTTCTTGCATAAAAGAACAATCAAGACAGGTCACAAGACCTTCTGTTATCAAAGAAGAAGCAAATCCGTCGTCGATGAGTTTACGCACCATACTGTCATCTTTTGTCAAAATCATATGAGTTAAAGCTGTGTAACATCCATCTCCTACATAAAACCCTTTTTCGCGTTCCATACAGTCCTGTATTACTTCCTGCACACCATATTTCTGAGTATGTACACACAAATCCCAAATTTTTTTAAGGTCTTCATTCTTTTTGTATTTTTCTTTTATATCTGTTCCAAGGATAAACGGATAATGTCTTACCTGCATATACACTTCTTTCAATTCGCAGTTTTCAGGCAACTCAATTTCTGAATAACGGAAGGATTTATAATCAAACTGTTCCAACACACTCTCGCCTTCAGACAAAATCCATCTTTCTTCATATACACAATTTGCTCTGAGGTTATATCGTACCGAGCCGTCTTCGTTCAGTTCCTGACCACATTTTATTGTGACTCTTTCCCCCTCTGCTCCCACAACTCTAAGGCATAAATACCCCACATAATTTGAACCGAAATCTACCCTTAGTGTATTCCCTATCATCTCCTGTACAACCGGATTTATTTGTTCGAATACAAGCATAGAGGTTTTTTGTTCAGAAAGTGAATAGTCGTTATACTGCCTCAATCTTGCATTTTCCCATAATGAATCATCGAACCCCTGTCTTTCAAAACCGATTTCCGGTGCGCATGAATTATATTCTTCCATAAACTGTGTCTGGTATCCTACGATACCCATTTCTTTAAAGCCGGTGTGTTGTTTGGTTTTAAAGGTTTCATCACTTACCACCACAGTTTCTCCATTGACTAACAAATCAAGGATTAACCCATGCCGGTTATCGCCACTTTGCCATACTCTATTTATAAGTCCCTGATATAATGTATGTACAGCTATCGTATTTTCTCCGGGGATAAGGAATTCTTTTACATCTATAATGTTATAGTTATATTTAAAATGATATGACGGTGCCGGACCTTGCCCTGCAAACCTCCCATTTATATAGAGTTTATAATAGTCATCCGCTGAAATGTATATTTTTGCTTCTGATACAGCGTCTGCCAAAGAAAAATTTTTCCTGAACAAAATATGTCTGTTGCGGTGCTCATCACAAGGAAGTTTGACTTCATCCAGTTGTCTGAAGAAAACATTTCTTGGCTTAAGATCGCTGAACTCTTCGTCTGTTATCCATTTTCCTTTGAAATTATGCATATAAAATCCCTTTCAACCAAGTATCTCGTCTATTGTTTTTATCCCTTTTCCCTTCAAAAAATCATACATTTCGTGAACTCTGTACGCATCATAATCTTCCAATCGATGTCCGTCGAAGCCTATGCTTACATATACACCGCTGTTTTTTACAAGGGCAATTTTATTTTCGTCAGTCATGAAATCTTTAACATACTGATGCTCCTGATAGTGATGAATGCTGTCATAACTTACATTCATTTCCCAGAAAATGTTATTTTCTGCCATTTTTCTGAAAAAGTCTTCATAATCATATCCATACATATCACAATATTCAAAAAGATCAGTATGCGCAATCCCACAAAGAATCTTATGTTTTTTACAAAAATCAAAAACATCTCCGCCTACAATACTGTCACTGTAAGTTATATGTTCTATGAGACAATAATCAAAGTCTTTAATTTCATCAGGACTTGTAAGGTTATAACGCTTCCCCGTTGTCGCAAGTTCAATTCCGCACACAAGCTTTATCCTGTCCTTATACTCTTCTGCAAGAGCACGCATTTCTTCAAGATATTCAGCCTTTCTTTTCCCTATACCGGAGTTATGGTCACAAATTCCGAAAAGTGAAATCCCATTTTTTATGGCGGCTTCAATCAGTTCACGCGGATCATCTTTCCCGCACCAGCTGTAATATGTGTGTGAGTGAATATCAAACACTTTTTTTTGCTTATGCCTGTTAAAAGTATTAAGCGTGGTTTCATATGCTCCTTCAGGGCGCATTTCAAAAATAAGAGGAGCTTTGTTTATTCTATCCTCTGCCCAATATCTGAAAAAGGATGAGTAGCTTATCAGGTTACCGTATATATGAGTAATCGGCATATGATTTTCAAATTTCCCATTTTCAACCGTCACCTGGTGCATATGATATCCAACAATATACTTACCAAGCATTGAAAGCCATGTACTTATTTGGTATTTCTGGCTGTAAGGTACATTATTTCTGGCATGACCGATATCGAAGTTTATACCAACTTTGTGCTTTGTTTTTCTTCCCAGCATTTCCATAAACATAAGACACTCTTCAGGGATATATCCAAAGCGCCTGCTGTCATCAGGCGTATCATTTTTAGTCATATGCATATTTTCTATACCAATTACAACATCGTGCTCAATTAAATTGAACTTCTCGGCAAGATAGTCGCATATGCTGTTCAGCACGTTTTCATCCTCTTTTGCAATCTTTACGGAAACTTTTGGAGCATGCTGAGTAAAACGGTCAGCTTTTAAAAGCACCGCAAGATCAATCAGTTCATCGAGTTGAACTCCCGGAATAACCTCTCCGTCTTTATACAAAATTTCAGGCAGATGTATTGACAGATTTTCGCCGCATACATTTCGCCACTTCTCCACAAGTTCAGAAAGCCGAGCCTTATCCGTTTTGAAACAGTAAGACCTTAACTCCAGACATTTCAGCTTATTTTCAATGGCAAACTCTATATCCCGCTCCACATCATAGCAGGATATGCCGAAATACCCGTATAAATCTCCGGGGACAGGAGAGAAATAATATACCTTATTAAATTCCTTTGTTTTTGTATCAAAATATGTTATACACGGGTTTTCACCAATTGCCTTATCAGGATCCATCGCCTGCAAGCTCACACTATTTCCTTCTGTAAGCGAACGGTGCCGATGTCCGGAAAAGAGCATAGTGCCACTGTGCTTTTCTCTCCAGGCTTTTAATTTTTCCCGCGTTTTAATTTCATGAGTTTCTAAAGGGTGATGCATAAAGACAATGCTGTTTTCATCGGCATCTTCAATGGTCAAAAGCTGCTCATCTGAGATTTTCATATCACAATCATTTAATGCGTAAACAACACTGTCTGCAACAATATTCTTACATTCCGATGCCATTTTTTTAATTTCATCGGCAGATTCAGAGTTCCTTAAATCAGAGTTGCCGGGGATATAGAAAAACGGAATACCGATAGCTTTCATTTCAAGGATAAATTCATTGTAAACATTTATATCACCGTCACAGGTTACATCTCCTGCATACACAATGCAATCAGGCTCTTTCTTCTTTATATCTGCAATCGCCCAGTTAAGAATATTATACTGAAGTGCATTTCCGTCAAACGGAAGATGCAAATCACACATAAAGCACACTTTCATCAAAAAATCCTCTTTCCTCTAAATTTGCTTCATTCCCCTCCGCTCCTTGTTCAGGAGAGGAGGGGAATGCCGGCTCAACCCAAAGCTGCATTCCGGCTATGATAAAGAACTTCTTTATCCGTCTAAGTCTTAATTTCGGATTAATCTAATACTCCGGCATTGCGAGTATGTGGTTTGTTTACAACTTAATCTTGTCGGGATAATTCAAGAATTGCTCGTTTTCACCTAACTCAGCATTCTCTTAAGAAGCACGGCAACCTCTGCACGGGTAGTATAATCCTTCGGAGCGATTTTACCGTTCTTGCCGTTTACAATGCCACTTGAAATGAGTGCTTTTACTGCATCCTGCGCATAGTCTGCAACATCTGCAAAGTCCTCATAATCAACATCCGCGCTTTTTAATTCCACGCCGAGTTTCTGCACTGCCCTGTACACGATTACCATCATATCCTGGCGGGTTATCGTATTGCGCGGTGCGAATTTGTTATCACCGATTCCGTTCACGATTCCCGTGTTCCGTGCTATTGCAAGTTCACGTGCAAAGTAGTCATTTGCAGATACATCTGTAAAGTTCTCCTCATTGTCACTTGAAAGTTCAAACGCACGGACAAGGAGAAGTGCAAAATCAGCACGGGTAATGTTATTTGCAGGTGAATAGGTCTTTTCACTCGTTCCCTTTATAACTCCGCTATCGGCAAGGCTGTTGATTGCATCCGCTGCCCATGCGTGGTTAGAAAGATCTGTGAAACGGATGTTATCCGTTTCACCCGAGGCATCGGGTGATTTTTCTGTATTATCGGATTGAGTGGAATCCTCATCGTTCGGAACGTCGGAACCGCCGTTCCCTACATCAGTTTGGTCAGAAGAATTTCCGTTGTCCGGTGCGGCACCACCACCGCCACCTCCACCGCCGCCCGAAGGTGTGGTTGTCCCTTCTGACGGAGTTTCCGTTTTATCATTTTCATCAGTTTTATCCGAAGACGAACTACCGGTTGTTGCACCATAAACTGTTACCATAAAGTGGGTTGCACTCTGGCGTCCGTCAGAATCCGTTGCTGTTACTTCGAAATGGTTCTCACCGACCTGAGAGTTGTCCGGTTTCCACGTAAGCTCGCCCGTCGTTTCATTTACCGATGCGCCACGCGGGAGTTTTGTGCCCGAATAGGTAATCGCTCTTTCAAGCGGACTTGTTGCCGTTATCATTGCCTTCAGCGTTGAGCCGGCGGAAACGGTCAAATTACCCACAGACTCAAACTCCGGAGCTCCTGTTTCCACATAAGCAAGCGGGATTCTGAATTTCTGTTTTACATCTATGTTATAGATATAACCGGCATCAATATCATACTCGTCTGCATATGATCTTACAAGTGTATCCGAGCCGAGGTCCAGCCTTGTGCTTCCGTCCTCGTTTTTCCATGCATCGACTATTTCATACAAACCGTTCTGAACGCCGTCGTTTTCGATATAGATGGCCTTCCCTGCAAGCTCTCCCGGATTTTCGCAATCTATATTGACGTCAATCCAGTTGTCAAAATCGCCGAAGTCAAAGCTTGTATCAAAATCCTTGACCGTGCCGGTGTATGCAGCTTTCTCCATTACAGGAGCATTTTCACCGATTACCGTTCCATCATTGACATAACGATAAAGCACTTCATTTGAAGAATTGACGCTATACATACCAACAAAGCCCTTGAAGTAAATTTCGCGTGCTCCATCGGTAAGCTTATAGGTCACTTCATTGTTTGTAGCATAGATGATATAGTCTACGCGGTCTTTTTCATGTGTAACCTTTACGGCACGCACAACATCGTCATCCGTCAGATTACCATCACCCTGCACAGGCTCAATCGTTGATATCAGCTCTATTGTCTTGAGATATCTTGTGTACTGATATGGCTCATAAACTGTTGTATAGAGCGAATCAAGTGTGCCCTCACCTTCCTGCTTCTCGTTTCTTACAAGAAGATAATCAAAGGTATCCGGCATAGGCGCATTTCCGACCTTATCCGGCTTCGGCCCCGCCGCAAATGCAACCTCCTCGGGGGTAAAATCGTTCATCTGCGTGAGGCGAAGCTTTATTCCTTTGTTGTTCTCCACGGTTTTCTTGTAGTCCTCAATATCAAACTCAACAGAGAAGGAAGTCTCAGGAGTTTTATACCTTCTCACCTTGCCGAGCCAGGAATGACCGCGCGGGAATACTGTATCATAGTACCACAGGTCGGGAGAATTCGGGTCTTGCCCGGGACCTACAAAGTATTTTATTTCTCCTGTTGTCTTGTCCGTGTACGGAGCACCTTTTCCATCAGGACCCATTCCGACATACGAACCGATATATTCACCGTTCTCGTCAACCTGCGGTGTACATTCACCAAGCCCGTCAACAGCATTTACGTTTTCTGCAGCACCACGGAAGCTGAACATATGGGACTCTCCACCTTTTACGCGGAAAAAGTCGATTCCGTAAGAGTTATTTTCGTCAACCTTGACCATAACTACCGTGCGACGGTAATGCTCAAGGTCGTCAACAGTCGTCTTGTATACTCCGAGAGCTTCTGCATCTATAAGCTTAACGATTCCCGAATCGTCATAGTGATACGGTGTTGCCCCCTCGGCAAAACCAACCTGATCTTCATCATTTACCGAAACTGTGTTTCCGGCAAGAGTTCCGTCGTCATACTGAAGTCTCTGAGGAAACTTTCCTGAGTTTGCAGAATATCCGAAATCCGGCGCTATGCTGAAGCCAAATGCATCTACTCCGATTCGCAGACAATCATTATGTGCGTGTGCTGCTATCGTAGGACCGAACCACAGCCAGAAGTCGCGCTGGGTGTTTATCTTTGACTGCGTGCTTGCGGAGTTATATTTCGTTCCGTCACGAAGTACAGCAAAACCGTAACCCGGGAGTAGATCACTTCGTGTAAGCGGCTGCTCACCGGAAACATAATCCCCCAGAATGTCCTGAACCGCTTCCGGTTCTGCATCAAAAATTGAGGTTCTGATATCATCGAGCTTATAACCCTTCCAGCGATAGATAAGCTGCGCAGCCTCTCTGAGTATCGACTCTGTATCGGGGTTATGAAGATCATAAAGCGACATAAAATTCGTTATCGCCTCTTCGCCCACACCATAGAAGCCAAGAGATCCAATACTGCCACTGTCGCCGATGTTTGGCTGCTGATTATCCATAATCGTTAAAGCATTCCACGATTCAAACATCTTTGAATATTTGGGGAAGTCAAAAAGGTTGTAGTTTCTTTTTCCGTCCTTTGCATACGTAAGCAGATAATCCGCAACTCTTTCAAAAGCCTTCATCTGATACGAGTTGTAGTTTGCGGCAACCTCGTTTGCCTGTCCGTCACGTGTTATATTATTGACGAAATGTTTAAGCACGTTTCCTCCCTGAATATCACCCTCATTTTCTCTTCCGGAGCTCATCACCCAGTCGATAATCTCGGTGCGCTGCGGCTCTTCCGCCAGAACAATGGCCGCCGCAGTGGTAGCCGCCTGTGCAAAGCCGGGGTTTCCGGCAATCCGTCCCAACTTCGCTCCCTCGTACGTTTCAAGCAGAATATTCTCTTTCCAATTTTCCCAAATCTTACTGCTGCTTGATTTGTCGTTCGGGAGTTCAAAATACGCTGCCTTTTCTTTGAGGAAGTTTACCGTTTCACTCTCGAAAACCATGGGGAAAACTGCATCTGCAGAAAGTGCCCATGCCTCGAACACGGCACATTCACCGATATGCCCGATAGCATATCCCCGACCTGCTGATGCATAGCCGTCATAATCGAGAAGGTCGTACTGATGATATGTATCTGCCCATCTGTCAACAAGTGCTGCACCGGCAAGACCATAGCGTTTATCTCCGGTGTATACATACGCCTTTGAAAGCGTGGTTGCAACTGTCTGCACCTCACCCCATAACTTATAAAGATAGTGGGCTATATACAGTTTCGTTTCTTTGAACTCCCCGGACATATATGGAGTTCCGTCAGGCTTGGTAGGACGATAACCAAAGCCGTCGTCGACGCCCCATGTTGCAACGCTTTCGCCTTCTCGTAAGCCCTGGTTATAGTTGATGGTTGTTGCTTCCCCTACCTCAGGGTAGAGATCGTTTTTAAGCGCGTCCTTTTCGCCGTTTGCCACAGCTTCTGCATTTGCCGCAATGGCACGGTCAACGTCATAGTGTCCCTCGGCATCGCGACCGCGCTCGTAGAGAAGCTCAAAGTCATTTGACGGGAAAAGTCGCTTGCAGCTTATGCACTGAACCTTCCACGGACGACTTACCGGGTTTGCGCTATATATCGAGTGGTCACTCATCTGCGGATGAGACGCAAGGTTCTCGCCACAATAATGGCATACATACCAGCCCGGATCATTGCGGTAAGTGGGCGTCTGCGAAGACGGTATACCGTTTGGCACCATAAGCGAATAGTATGTTTCCCATGTGTTAAGATAATTATCGGCCTTTGCTACCGTGCTCTTAACTTCACTCTTTGCCCAATCATAACGCTGTGCGTTTTTCTTCGCATTTTCCTTTTTTTCGGTAGTATAATATGTCGATTCCTTTTTTCCCTCATGCTCTGTAACAGTTATCTTCTTGCTTGCTGTTATAACATCTGTACCACGGAAGTTTTCTACCTTTGCGGTAACGGTTGTTTCGCCGACAGAAAGGCCTTTTACCATTCCCGTTTCATCAACAGAAACGATGCCCTCAGGCTCATAGGAATAGGAGATATCACCTGATGGAATTTCTATTGCATGCCCGCTGTTCATTTTGACAGTAAAGGATGTACTTGCTACTTCTTCTAGGAATAGTCCATCATCTGCCGCAAGCTCTGCACTGCCTTCAACGACTCCCGTATCATCTATGACGGTGATAGGAAGAGTTGCTGTGCACGCCTCTCCGTCCACAGTTGCCTTTACTGTGATATTGGCATTTCCCTCCATATCTGCGGTGATAACACCATCTTCAGATACCGAAGCAATTCTGTTTGCAGATGAGCCAAACTGTGTTGAGGTTATTTCTCTTGCCACAGAGGCTCCGTCCGTTGCAGGAATAATTTCTGTTTTAATCTGCATCGTTGTCGGGTTTTCGGGGTCTGTCATAACAAGCTCGTTTGAGTCAACCGAGATAATGAACATCTCATTATCGGCAGGTGTCTCACCCGGATAAACGCCTGCAAGAACAGACTCCTCCCCACTTTTTAATGTAAATGTTCCGATTGAACCGTATTTCCAGCTCTGACCCACGCCCGTACCGTCGGTAGGCATAAATGTGAATACATAGTATCCGCGTTCAGGAATAACAACCTTTCCGACATATGATGGTACAGCTACCGCTTGAAAACGATTTGTAGTCAGCTCATCGTGGCAATCATAGCTTCCTACAAAGTCTTCTTCATTTGTTGAAGCTTTGCTCTTGTTGACAAAAACGTCTACCATATATGCGTCCTGAGATGCCGCATGATTAACGGTAAGATCATATATGCCACCCTGCGGCACATAGACCTCAAGCGCAACATATCGCCCAAGACATGAAAGGATGAAGTTATTCATAATCAGGAAACCGTTTTTATATGCTGTACCGGAGGTAGCCCCGAAGAACCTGTAAAATCCTTTTGTATTCTCATCGGTAAGTTTCTTTAGATCACCCTTGTTGAGAGTATCCCAACCCAAGCGGTTCATATCGCCCTCGATGTCATACGTTATAGATATTCCTCCGCCCGAGGGGACTTTGACCTTGATTTCAAAGTTTGCGGAATAATCCTTGCCATAGCTTGCCTTGAAGGAAACTGTGGTTTCGCCCTCTGAAATTGCTGTTACAACACCGTCCTCGGATACAGACGCAACATCTTCGCCACCTTCTGCAATTTTGAAATCAGAACAGGCAAGCTCAACTTTGCTTACATCAGAAAGTATAGCATGTGCTGAAAGCTTTATCTGCTGGTCAGGCATAAGAGTTACGCCTGTATTTTCAAAATCAGCATACGAATCCATAACAACGAATTTTTTCTGCGGGAATT
>SVLF01000064.1 GCA_015068085.1 Oscillospiraceae bacterium | reverse complement strand
TGTTTGGCAATTCCTTTTGTTGTGTGGCTTTCTCTCATCGTTGCAGGCGCGTATGTTCCGGGCAATAACTTATTTGAACTGCTCGGACGTATAACGGAATCGCTCAATACACCTATGCGGATAAAGTTTAATGAGTACAGCCTTCGTTCTGTACTCGTTTTTCTGTTTCTCTATGTAATGGGTATAGGTGTATACTTCTCATCACGCGAGAACCGCCGACCGGGAGAAGAACACGGCTCGGCAAAATGGGGTAATGTATCGGCAATTGCGCGAAAGTATGAGGATAAGGAAGATAAGAAAAGTAACCTTATCTTCACGTCAAGGATGAGGCTCGGACTTAATGCGAAAAAACACAGACGAAACCTCAATGTCCTTGTTGTCGGCGGTTCGGGTGCAGGTAAGACGAGGTTCTATGCAAAGCCGAATATAATGCAGTGCAATACATCGTTTATCATAGCGGACCCGAAGGGGGAGCTTGTTCGTGCAACGGCTCCGCTTCTGATTGAAGAGGGATATGATGTTAAAGTGTTTAACCTCATAAACCCCGAAAACTCCGACGGATACAACCCGTTTGCATATGTAAGGAGCGACGAGCAGGTTATGACACTCATAACAAACTTCATTCAGAACACAACACCGAAAAACTCAACGCAGAATGATCCGTTCTGGGAAAAGTCGGAGATAGCACTTGATTCTGCGCTTATGTTGTATTTGCTTCACGAAGCACCGCCCGAGGAGCAGACGCTTGAAATGCTTATGTTTTTAATTGAAAACGCGGCAGCAATGGAGGATGATGAGGATTATCAGTCTCCGGTGGATATGCTCTTTGAAGCGCTTGCAGAGGAAAAGCCACGCCATGTAGCCTTAAAGCAGTACCGAATATTCAAGAAAGCGACGGGTAAAACCGCAAAGTCGATTCTCATCACTGCTGCGGTAAGACTTGCGGCATTTAATTTTCCGGGTATTGCGCGTATGACATCATACGATAATTTAAATCTCGGTGAGCTTGGCGAGAAAAAGAAAGCTATATTCTGTGTTATCCCGGATAACGACAGGTCGTTTAATTATCTTGTCGGTATGTTGTATACGCAGGCGTTTCAGGAGCTGTATTATCTTGCAGATAACAAATACGGCGGTGAGCTTCCGGTACCCGTGCATTTTGTGATGGATGAGTTTGCGAACATCGCGCTTCCCGATGATTTTGAAAGGCTTCTTTCAACGATGCGTTCAAGACGGATATCAGTATCAATAATCATTCAGAATATGGCGCAGTTAAAAGCACTTTTTAAGGATAATTGGGAAAGTCTTGTCGGCAACTGCGATACTATGCTGTATCTCGGGGGTAACGAGCAGAGCACACACGAATATATCTCCAAAATGCTCGGCAAGGAAACGATTGACACACGGACGAAAGGTATAACTAAAGGGACGCACGGCAGCAGTAACACGAACTATCAGAATACCGGACGTGAGCTTATGACTCTCGATGAGGTGCGTAACCTTCATAATTCAAACGCACTCGTATTCCTGCGCGGAGAGCGACCGATAGTGGATAAGAAGTATGATATACTTCGACACCCGAATATACGAAAAACTGAAGACGGCGGAGCAAAGCCATACCGTCACAGTAAGGACGAAGGCTATCTCAGACAAGACTTGTCGTTTGACTTGTCGGATGATTTAAGTAATCTTGAAATTTTAGATGAATCGGAGGAATAAACTTATGAAAAATAAATTGCAAAAGGCGCAGAATATATTGCGCAAGACAAAGAACATACTCATAATATCGGCGATGATATTATCAATAGCATCGGGAAATGCTTCTGCGGCGGCTGACCCGTTGGGAGCAATAAACAACCTTTCGACTTTTATCTTTTCTGCGATAAAGACGATAGGGCTGATTCTCCTTGCGTTCGGTATCGTGCAGATAGGATTATCCCTTAAGTCGCACGATGCCTCACAGCGTGCAAACGGATTTCTCACCTTCTTCGGCGGTGTCATAATCGCGTTTGCAAAGGATATTCTTGATTTAATTATGGCGTAATAGATATGATTATTGACCTTTTATTGTGATTGCGGTATAATATATACAGAAAGTCAGAGATAAGAGGTGAAAACAGATGTTGGTATATCACGGCAGTAATTTGGAAGTTTCATCACCAAAGCTTATTGTTCAGAACAGATTTCTTGACTTTGGTTTCGGTTTTTATACAACAACCAATAAGATTCAGGCAATCAGCTTTGCTGAAAAGGTAGTAAAGCGAAATGGGACAGGAAAGAAAACTGTAAGTATTTATGAAATTGATACAGACAAAGCATTTGATAACTGTTCTGTTTTAAGATTCCTTTCACCGAATGAAGAATGGCTTAACTTTATTTCTGAAAACCGATCCGGAAATTATGACGGAAAGAGTTATGACATAATTTACGGACCCGTTGCAAATGATGATGTATATACGACCTTTACACTCTATCAGTCTGGAGTACTCACAAAAGAGCAGACTCTTGAAGCACTGAAGATTAAAGAACTGTATGACCAAATGGTATTTACATCGGAAAATGCGTTATCATATCTTAAATTTGTCGGTACGGTTTCTGAGGAGGAATTCTGATGGATAAGAAAAAGTTTGAGTCAATGCTTATTCTTATTGTTCCTAAGGTTGTGAAGTTGATTACTGAAAACTATAACATTGATGAAATTGCGGCTTTCAATAAGTTTTACGCATCTAAAGTATATGAAAAGCTTGAGCAGGAGGAAACAAAACTGTGGCACTTAAGTCCGTTGACGTTGTTTAATATGTTTGATGAGGAACAGAAAAACGGTACTTTGATTTTCCCCGAGGAGGCGTGATTGTATGAGCAAAGAAGGTAACTTTCTCGTTTTTTGCATAGAACAATATAAGTCGGCAAAGAACCTTACCGGAAAGCAGGCGATAGAGCTTTTTTGCAAATATGGTGTTTCCGAATATATTGTAAGTTGCTTTGAAGCACTGCATACAACCGGAACAAACTACATCATAAACGATATTGATATGTATATAGCTGCTCGACAGCCTGCTTAAAATTAAACACTACTACCACAAAGCCATCGCTTTACATAAGCGGTGGCTTTGTGCATTTATCGGAGGTGATTTAACATTGAGTGATAACTGGATAGTGGCGAACCTTCAAAACGCCTTTAATACATGGAACGCAAAGATGGCAGAGATATGGTCGCTCGTCACGACCTCGCCGCAAGACTTCAAGGACGGCGCGATTTGGAATATAGTTGAGGGTATAAACGGAGGACTGCAAGCGATAGGCTATGGCTTGTTAGTCCTCTTTTTTGCTATGAGTATATTCAAAAGTACGGCATCCTTCCGTGATTTCCAACGCCCGGAATATGCACTGCGGCATTTCATCCGCTTTGTCGCCGCAAAGCTTGCAATAACATACGCAATGGATCTGATGGTGACAATGTACACCATATGCGGCGGTGTTGTTGAGCAGATAGCAGGTTCACTCGGCGGTATAGGCTCTGCGGCGGTTACTCTGCCGTCTGCAATAGAAACAGCGGTTGAGGAAGCCGGGTTCTGGGCAAGTATACCGTTGTGGCTCGTAACAATCCTCGGCAGCCTTTTTATCATTATCATGTCATTCATTATGATAATGTCGGTGTACGGCCGCTTTTTCAGACTTTACATGTATACTGCAATCGCACCTGTTCCGCTGGCATCGTTTGCAGGTGAGGGTGTGTCGCAGATGGGAAAAAGCTTTGTTAAGTCGTATGTCGGAGTGTGCCTTGAGGGTGCGGTTATTGTTCTTGCGTGTATCATCTTCTCTGCATTTTCAAGCGCAAGTCCGCCTACGCTCGATACAAGCATAACGACGGTAACGATGATATGGAAGTACATCGGAGAGGTTGCGTTCAATATGCTTGTTCTCGTAGGACTCATAAAGGGCTCGGACAGACTGATTAAAGAAATGCTCGGAACATAGCAAAGGAGGTTGATGTAATGGAAGTACGGATAAATAAAGAGATAAAGGACTATCACGAAAGTCTGTTCTTTGGACTGAGTACGCGTCAGTGCTTCTGCTCGGCTCTTGCGCTCGGGGCGGCTGTCGGAATATATTTCGGACTACGCAGATTCGTCGGCTCGGAGGTTGTGTCATGGCTCTGCATCGTGTGTGCAGCTCCGCTTGCAATCGCGGGGTTCTTCAGCTATAACGGGATGACTTTTGAGAAGTTCATCATCGCGTGGATAAAGAGTGAGATAATCTATTCGGGTGTGCGCCCGTACCGTTCGGAGAATATCATATACACATTACATCAGGAGGTGGTGGAAGATGAAAAGAGGAAAAAGAAAACGCCCGTCCGCTCAACGCTCGATTCCGATTGATAAGCTGTACCGCGACGGGATAATAAAGTGCGGGAGTGTATATTCAAAGTCGTGGCGGTTCTCAGACGTGAACTACGATGTAGCATCGGATGATGACAAAGAGCAGATGTTTCTTACGCACTCTGCAATACTCAATGGTTTGCCATCCGATGCGTTCACGAAGATAAGCATATATAACAGAACTCTCGGCAATGAGGTCATAAAGCAAATGGTATCATCAAACGGTGATGAGAGGTTTGAACAGTATAAGCGCGAGCTTATTGACCTTCTTCATTCAAAGATGGAGGAGAGCAACAGCATCGTTCACGATAAATACATAACGGTTTCAACAGAGAAAAAGAACCTTGAAGAAGCAAAGTCTTTCTTCACCCGTGTGGGAAACGACCTTACGGCAGATTTTGCAAGGCTCGGCTCAAAAATAACGGAGCTTGAGTATAAAGAAAGATTGCAGGTGTTCCGTGATTTCTTCCGACCGCAGGATGAGGGTGCTTTTGAATTCGACCTTAAGAAAGCTATGGCGCGCGGCATACATTTTAAGGACAGTATATGCCCGGACAGTATAGAGTTTCGCCGTGACCATATATGTATCGGTGATAAGTTTGCAAGGGTTATCTTCCTCAAGGAGTTTCCAACATTCTTAAAGGATGAAATGTTCTCTAACCTCACGGATTTTTCACGTAATATGATGCTCTCGGTGGATATTCAACCGATGCCTACGGATGTGGCTATAAAGCTTGTGCAGAAAAAGATGCTTGCAGTTGAAACGGACATAACGAAGTGGCAGAACAAGCAGAATATGAACAACAACTTTTCTGCGAATGTTCCGTATGATATGGAGCAGATGCGAAAAGAGATAAAGGAGCTTCTTGACGATATAACCACACGTGACCAACGTATGATGTATGCAGTTGTTACGCTTGTGCATATAGCGGATTCTCTCGATGAGCTTAATAACGATACAGAAACGCTTATGTCAATCGGGAGAAAATTCTTTTGTACCTTTGCGACGCTTAAGTTCCAACAAGAGGATGCTCTTAATACCGTACTGCCGTATGGGCTTATTAAGATTGACGCGGTACGAACTCTGACAACAGAGAGCGCTGCGGTGCTTATTCCATATAAGACTCAAGAAATCATAGACGAGGGCGGATTATATTACGGGATAAATGCAATATCGCATAATCTTCTTATGTGTAACCGCAAGCTTCTTCTCAACGGAAACGGTTTTATCCTCGGTGTTTCGGGTTCAGGTAAATCCTTTGCATCAAAAATGGAAATGGCTATGGTCGCTCTTTTCTCACCGGATGATATTATCATAATTGACCCCGAGCGTGAATACGGTCCGCTTGTATTAAAGCTTGGCGGTGAGGTCATAAAGCTTTCTGCATCGTCGCTGCATCATATAAACGCGATGGAGATAGACAAAGATACCTTCGGTGAAGAGAACCCCATATCAATCAAGTCAGAATTTCTCATATCGCTTTTCGACCAGCTTCTCAAAAACGGCGATACCCACTTCGGCGTAGGTGTAGGTGCTATGGAGAAATCCATCATTGACCGATGCACAATAAACGTGTTCAGTGACTACATATCAGGAAAGACAACGCGGATGCCGACACTTGTTGATTTCAGAAACGAACTGCTCCGTCAAAGCGAACCGGAAGCACACAGCCTTGCGCTTTCTCTTGAGATGTTTGCAACGGGAAGCCTTAACGCATTTGCACACGAGAGCAACGTCGATGTGAACCGTCGCATCATCTGCTATGACACACTTGAGCTTGGCGATCAAATGAAAGCGATAGGACTTCTCATTATGCTCGATAACATAATGAACCGCGTTATGGCAAACAGACGTAGAGGAAAGTACACGCGAGTGTATATCGACGAAGCGCACCTGCTCTTCAAGAATCCTTACAGTGCAGAATTTTTGTTAAAAGCATGGAAACGCTTCAGAAAATATGGCGGACTGCTGACAGGTATAACACAGAACATTGAGGACTGTTTAAGAAACGAAACAGCGCGAGGTATGCTCTCGAATAGTGAGTTTCTTCTTATGCTCAACCAGTCACCGTCTGACAGACGCGAGCTAGCGGATCTTCTCAATATTTCCGACACACAGCTCAGTCATATAACCAATGCGGCGGCAGGTAGAGGACTTATTAAGGTCGGCGGCTCAATAGTTCCGTTTGTGAACGATTTTCCGCGCGATACGGAGCTGTATAAGCTTATGTCAACGAAGCCCGGAGAGGGATAAATGTATACGGCAGCGAGAATGTTTTGTCATTCTTGCTGCCAATATTTTTTGTATAAAGGAAGAGGTGTGATATATAATGGCGGATATAAAGAAAAAGCCTGACGGGATTAAGATTAAGACTAAAGACAGCATTAAATCAAGCACCGTTTCAGGAAATCGGTTATACCCAAAGGATGCGAAGCTTAAGAAACTATTGCGCGAAAAGGAAGAACAGCGCGAGAACAAGAAAGCCGATACCGAAGCTACCGAAACCGTTGAGTCTGCGGCTGAAACTACGGTTGATAAAATACGAAGCGGCAGCCGTGCCGTTGTTGAGAACAGAATCCGAAAACACAAACGAAATCAGATTAAGAAAAAGGAAGAGTATCTTAAGGCGCAAACTGAAAAGGCGGATGTACCCGAGCAAGCAACTCTGCCGGAGTCCAAAGCACCGGAAGATACAATACGTGATAATGCCCGTCGGGAGTATGTAAAGGATAAGGTTCAGGTAAAACAGAAGGAAGAACGGATACAAGCCCGAGAGCCGGAAATGACTTCTGTTGAAGTTCCAAATGTGGAACAATCGAAGATAAAGACTAAAACCGATACACATAAACGTGCTGATATAAAGACACGGCAGAAGTATGCCGAATCTCACAGGGTGAATCAATCCTCAAATCAAAGGCAGAGAGTAAAAACACCATCACAGAGCAGAGTTGTGAAAACTCGGGAGAATATATCAGACAGAAAAAAATACCGAGTTAAAACGGGTAATGCATATTCAGATACCGCAAAAAAGACAAAGGTGGTTTATAAAAAGAACCCTGCTACAAAGACCGCAAAGGAAACCGCTAAAAGAGTGAATAAAGAAGCGGCGAAGCGCGCCGCGAAAGCTACTCGTGAGGCGGCAAAACGTGCGGTACAAGCGGCAGAAAAAGCCGCGAAAGCGACGGCAAAAGCGATTGTTTCGGCTATTGCGGCGCTCGGATGGTGGGCGCTTGTTATCTTGGTAGTTATAATCATAATCTGCATAATAGCGTCGGTCATTGCAAGTCCGTTTGGTATATTCATCTCCGATGAAGCGGCAGACCCGAGCTCTATCCCGGTATCGTCGATAATAGCCGAATGCAATATGGAGCTTTCAGAAAAGCTCACGGAGATAGAGGATAACACACCACATCACAGATGTGTTATAGAGGGAGAGCAGGCGGATTGGAAGCTTGTGCTCTCTGTATTTGCGGTGAAGCTTGCAGGAACCGGTGATAACACCGCGCAGGATGTTGTTGTGATTGACGAAGCTAAAAAAGAAAAACTAAAAACGGTCTTTTGGGATATGCACACGATAACCTCAAGGACAGAAGTAGTAACTGTCGGTGAGCTTACTCAGATAGTCCTATACATAACTATTGATGCAAAGACGAAAGATGAGATGATAACGAAATACTTTTTCGGGAGAAAACAAAAAGAAGCGCTTGAAACGCTTCTTGAAAACAATGATGCTTTTGCGGGGACAATGCAGAGCCTTGCAATATCCGATGCTACTGCAAGAGAAATATTGGAAAACCTGCCCGAAAATTTATCCGAGGAACGAAAGCTTATCGTGAAGAAAGCGTGTTCGCTTGTAGGTAAGGTAACGTACTTTTGGGGAGGTAAATCATCGTGCATAGGTTGGGATTCCGAATGGGGCAAGATGAAAACTGTAACTGCTGCAGGAAGTGTGACTACCGGCAAGACAAGACCGTTCGGATTGGACTGTTCGGGGTTTGTCACTTGGGTGTTCATCAACGCCGGATTTTCTGAAAGTTACATCGGTCACGGTGTTGGAAATCAGGCGGCAAAGGGTGTTCGCATAACTTGGGGTGAAGCCGAACCGGGTGACCTCGCTGTATATTCCGATAACTCACACATCGGCATAGTAGCCGGACGCAAAGACAACGGAAGCCTTCTCGTCATCCACTGCAACGCAGGTGCGAACAATGTGACGATAACAGACGAAGAAGGCTTTGGGTATTGTGTGAGAGTTGTGGGATGAGAGTGATTATACAAAGGTGTTTGTATAGATGATCGAATGAAGTGCAAAATACAAATCAATCGGAATCCTTACCAACATAGGAACTATAGTTCTTTGGAGAGACACCCATAAGCTTTTTGAAGACATTGGAAAAATAATAGATGTTTTCAAAACCGCAGGAGTGGGCAATCTCTGAAATTGTAAACTTTTCGGATTGAAGAAGTTCGCAGGCTCGGTTTATTTTCATGCGTGTTATGTGTTTCACCGGAGGAACACCATACTTTGAAATGAACAGTTTTTTGAAATATGAGTATGAAAGCCCTGAAAGACTAACGAATGTTTCATAGTCAAAATCTACATCACAGTAGTGGTTTGCCATATAATCTTCCGAAGCTGCAAGCTGCAACAATTTTTCTTTAGGCGAATAAATCTGCATATGGCGTACAGCTGCGAAAATTTCATAAGCAAGCTGCATGCATTTAAAATAATATCCGGGCTGCTGTCCTACCCATATATTGTGGATTTTGTCGAACAGATGCTTTATGTTTTCGTTTTTAGCCGGAATCACAATTGCTTCCTGCGGAAGCTCTGCCTCGGTATCGAAATAGATGTTGTACAGCGAGAATTTGCTGTTTGCATCAACAATGTAATTTTCGTCACCGATAAATTTCGGCAGAAAAAGTATATCACCCGTACCGATATGCAGAGTTTTTCCGTTGAAAGTTATTGTGCTGTCGCCTTTGCTGTAGTATGTCAGTTCATAATATGGTGGCTTCCATAAATACTTGTGATAAAGCTTATCAGGCTTATAATACATAATGGTATAGAGCCGGGATATGTTCAGTTGTTCGTTTTCAAAAAGCATTTGTATCACATCCTACAGATATAGTTTATCATAAAAAGAATGTTTTCTCAAGTAAAACGGAATGAAATTTATAAAAATTATTTGTTAAAATGTGGTAAAAGGCAAAATAAAGAGTCATAAATTATAAAAAGTTCTTTTCTTTATTTATCTTGATATATACAGATGATAAAATAATGATGAAAATAAGTTTCGGAAGGTTATAAATATGGATTTGAACGGAAAATGGATTTTAAAAGGTTTTGACGAAAAGGATAACGAAATCAGTGTGGAAGCATCTGTTCCGGGCTGCGTTCACACGGACTTCATCAGAAATGGGATAATAAAAGATTTGTATTTCCGCGATAACGTCAATTCGTACAGATGGGTTGAGAAAAAGAATTTCACATATGAGAAGACATTCTTTGTCGATGAAGTTTATGGAAATGCGTATATAGAGTTTGACGGACTTGATACATATTGCGATGTGTTTCTGAACGGAACAAAAATCGGTGAAGCTGATGATATGTTTATTCCGTATGAATTTTGTGCAGATGGTGCATTGAAAAAGGGAGAAAATGTTCTTGCTGTCGCATTCCGTCCTCCGGTTGCTGAAGTGAAAAATATGCCGGAGCGGGAAGGAGTTTTCGCAAGAGAGAGAATGAACACTCGCCGTATGCAGTGTACCTACGGATGGGACTGGGTTGATCGTTTTGTAACGATGGGAATCTATCGCGATGTGCGGCTTGCGTTCAGAAAGCCTAATGAGATTTCAAATGTATACGTGTTCACAAAAAGGATAACGCCATATTCTGCGCAGATAAAAGCGGAAATTGAATTCCGCGATGTAGTTCCGGAAAAAGATACGGCGAGAATAAAGATTTATTCTCCGGATGGTAAGATTGTCTATTCAAAGAGACGCACAATTTTGAAAGAGACAATGAACGAAAGCTTTGATATTCCGTCTCCACAGCTTTGGTATCCGAGCGGTTATGGAGAACAACCACTCTATAAGTTGGTTATTGAAACTTCAAGTTCTGTGAAGGAAACCGTTTTCGGAATTAGAGAGATAACCGTTGTTCAGCTTGAAGATGTGCCGGGAAGCGCGGAAGATCTCAAATGCAAAGAAATACGTGCCGATGAATTTTTTGCCTCTCGTGAAAATCATGAAAAGACAGCTTGCTTCACCGTTGTGGTGAATGATATAAAAATTATGTGCAAGGGCGCAAACTGGGTTCCGTGTGAACCGTTCCCGTCGGCCGAAACGCCGGAAAAAATCAGAAGGCTCCTGCGTCTTGCGAAAGATGCTGGAACGAATATGCTTCGCGTATGGGGCGGCGGCATTTTCGAGCAGGATTTCTTCTATGAAGAATGTGATCGCCTCGGTATTCTTGTAACGCAGGACTTCCTTATGGCGTGCGGAACATATCCCGAAAAAGAAGAATGGTTTATAAAAGCACTCAACAATGAAGCGCGCGCGGCGGCTCTTAGACTCCGCAACCATGCTTGTCTTGCCTGGTGGACCGGAGATAATGAAAACGGCGAATGGGGGAGCGAAAACAAGAACGATTTCCCCGGATATCTTTCCGCAACGTACGGAATTGAGCCGATGCTTAAAAAGTATGACAGAGAACGCTATTTCTTCCCGTCATCTCCGTGGGGTGGTGACTTCTATTCTTCGGTAACCCGAGGAACAACGCATAATACAAATTATCAGCCGCTCGTATTCAAGGCGGCATATGAAACTGATTTTAATAACTATACCGAATATTTTTCAAAGATGATAGCCCGCTTCAGTGTGGAACAGTGCTGCTTCGGACTTCCGTTTATATCAAGCCTTAAAAACTTTATGACTGATGAGGATATCTACGAAGACCTCAAAATGCATGAATTCCATACCAAAAACGGTATTGATGAAGAACTGACGTTGTTCAAGTCCGTGACCACGATGGCAGAAAAGATGTTCGGAGAGTATACTGATTCAAAAGATCGCCTGAAAAAACAGCAGATGCTGCAATGCGAATGGATAAGGATAACCTTTGAGGCGCACAGAAGAAACAAATGGTTCTCATCAGGGCTTCTTTACTGGATGCTCAATGACTGCTGGCCGGCGGCTAACGGCTGGTCGATAATTGATTACTATGCAAAGCCGAAACCTGCTTACTATTCATTCAAGCGCTGTGCAAAGCCGATGGTTGTATCAATTGAAAATAAAAACGGAAAGCTCTGTGTGTATGCTTGCAATGATGCTTTGGAAAGTTGCAATGGAAAAGCTTCGCTTTACCTATATAATTGCAAAACGGGGGAAAAGTGCATTGTAAAAAGCTTTTGTTTTAATGTGGCTGAGAATTCTTCGGAACTTGCTTTTGAATGTGACAGCTCTGAATACGAAAAGCTTATGACCGGTGATTCCGTCATCGTATGCGATGCAGAAAGCAACCTCGGCAATGACAGAACGTTTTACGTCAAAGGGAAGCTTGCAAATCTTGGTATTGCATACAAGAATGCAGAAATCATCTCCGAGGATGAGGACAGCATAACCGTAAAGGCAGATGAATTTACTCCTTGTGCGCTTCTTGACGTTCCGTATCTTCTGGAGGAAAACTGTTTCCCGATGCTCGCCGGAGAAACAAGGCGCATCAGAAAAATACAGCTTTAAAAATCTTCGCAATAGGAATTGAATTTTGATAAATTGCTTGAAATAGTGAAAGAATTTAAATAAGAATAATAAACAAAGGAGCAGTAACGATGAAAAGATTATTATCCTTTATCCTTGCAGCGGTAATGGCGCTTTCTCTTATGCCTATATCATTCGCAACGGAGCAAAACAAATTAGCAGAGGAGAAGACAACCGATATTACACTTCTTTATGACATGTGTAAGCTAGACGTTGTAGCTGCCAGCGATAATGCTCTGTCAGAAATAACATATGCAGAAACAGGCGGTTTCTGGAGATATCATTCTATGCAGAAGCCTAATAAGAATGTCAATGTAAGAAACGGTGCGCTTCAGATAACCAAAGATAACGCCTGGGTGGCTATAGGAATATATGTTCCTGTTGCCGGAGAATATAGCATTGAGCTTGCTTACACAACATACAGACAGCACGGAGCCATTGGTGGGATGTATATTCTTCCCGGAGATACGGAAGATGTTGCAACTGCACTCGCAAACGGCGATGCGTATTGCGTAGGAAGTGAAATTTCATATATTGACACATTTCTTTCAGGTACGAGCGGTTCTAGCAAGCTTATTCCCGCTGAAAAACACTATTTTTCAGAAGGTGAGCACCTTATCGTTTACAAGCGCGAAAGCAATGCTGAAAACAATGGTACGACAAACGATCAGCGCATGTATCCCGGGCTTATAACACTGAAACAGGGAAATGGCGGAAAAACGCCGATAGGTATGCGCGAAAAGCAGATTGGTGTTGGTGAGAAGACAAAGCTTGAGGCATATGACAGCAATGTAAGAATCCGTTCAGGTTTTGTGAAGAAAGCAGAGTTTTCTTCATATACGTCAAGCGATGACTCGGTTGCCACTGTATCGTCAGACGGTACGGTGACGGGTGTAGGCGTCGGTACGGCAACTATCACTGCATTAGGAAGTGGCTATGCTGCACCGTATACTGTTACGGTAAATGTCGCTAAGGATAGGAACCTTATCGTAAAGTATGATCTTGGCGGTATCATAAAAAGTGGAAACTTCAATTACATCTCCGGTGCACAAAGACCGATAACGGATATAACCGAGCGGCTTACTAACGGTTTCTTCCGCTTCAGTTCTGCTTCCGGAACCGAGTATACAACGGACGCGGACATGTGTTTCCATGGTTCCGGCTCGTCACAAGGACATATCGAGATAAAAGCAGGTAAATGGATTGAGTTTGAAATATATGTACCGGTGAAAGGTACATATACAATGAACGTACACCATGCAATGTATAAAGACTTTGGAGACATGACTGTGTACGTCAACGGTGAAACAGAAGATGGTTGGAAATATTCCTGTCATGATAACTCGGCAGTGAATATGACTGTTTACAAAGCTGATAAATTAACAGATATCGAGCTAAATGCCGGATGGAACAAGGTTAAGTTCGAGGTTTCAAGCGTAAATTCAGGTTCCGTAGGAAACTTTGAACTGGTCAGCGGTAATGGCAAGGTAGCTCTTCTTATGGGTGCAGAGGTGACTTTTGAGGGAGATGTTGCGAAAGTTCGCGGTATCAATTCCGATGGAACGGATGCGGATATCTCAAAAGCAACCATAAAATGGAAAATCGATAACACAGACGTTGCAAGGATAGATTCCGAAACCGGAGAAATCGACAATATCCATAAAGGGAAAGCAAATATTACCGTAAACGTGTATATCGATGATGATAATAAGGCAGAAGTTTCTGCTGAATATGAGGTAACTGTGGAGCCACCTCCACCAATGCCTTTCGCGGGAGAGGAAAATAGTTCGGTTATCAGCTTTATAGACATTTCTCCTGATTGGAACCCGTCTATAAATGAAAATCAGGGAATGAGTAATGCCACAAGAATAGAAGACATAAGAGGTATTACATATGATTACACGGATGGATTGTGGTGCTGGCATGGTATGGGCCCCGGTGTAACCCCGGGGGTAGAATCTGCGATGGTTTGGCGCTATAAAGGAGTAGAGAGTTATCACAACAGAGCACGATTCAATATTGGATATAATAAATGGGTTGCTTTGAAAGTTAAGATACCCGCTTGCGGAAGGTACGCAGTAAGTTTTGATTATGCTACATTTGCAAATAGCGGTGGTGAAAACGAGGTCTATTTCGTTCCGGTGGTGCCTATCGGAGAGGTAGATGCTCTTTTGACACGCAAGACGCGTTTAGGCAAATTTGATTATCTTCCTGATGTGCAGGGAGATAATGCGCTTCTCAAAAAATTTGTTGGTAATTTTGAGTTTGAACAAGGCGGAGAATATCTGCTTGTGCTGAAAAATACATCGACCAAAGGAACAAGTGTTTACCTCACGCCAAGAAGACTTATACTTGATGGCACAAACTCCTTTAAATATGTTAATGTTTCGGTAGATGACGAGGATAAGCTTCTCAACTACAATGAAACAACCCAGATGCACGTTTCGGCACACCTTGCGGATGGTACAGTACTTCCTCAGGAAAATTACTCAGTCGAGTATAAAAGCACGAACGAAAATGTCCTTACGGTTGATAATTCCGGAAAGATAACTGCGAAGGCAGATGGAACGGCAGAAATAATAGCAACCGTGACATATGGAAATGACACGTATTATGAAAGCATAGAACTGACATCATTTGACAACACTGAATTTCTTGGTGCTGTGTTTGAAATTCCGGAAGAACTTTATGTGCGTGAAACGGCAAAAATTGATTTTTACGCTGCTATGGGAAGCGGAAACAAAGTTCGCTCGATGCAAAATGTAAAGTATGAATATTCTCAGCCCGGAATTGTGGAGGTGTTGGAAAGCGGCGTGGTAAACGCTTTGTCCGAAGGAACGGTATGCGTTACGGCAAGCGGAACTTTCCGTGGAATTCCGGTTTCAGATTCTGTGGACGTTACGGTAACTCTTCACGATGGTAAGCAGGGGCCGACTATTTACACAGAAGAAATGAGAAATGCTGCGCTTTTGAATATCAAGAAATATCCATGGGCAAAAGACACAATGAAAAGTGCAACGGAGTCCGGCGAATATTATATTGATAGTTTGAATGTAATTCTCAGCCAGCTTTCAAACGATGGATGGCCGCGCAGCCGCCAGATGGGCCTGAGAGATGATCCAACATATAATGTCTGCAAATATTGCGCCTCAGACGTTGCCGGACAGTACGGCTACAATGGCTCCGGTGGATGGGATATTGATATGATAAACCGTCCGTTCAAGGTGCAGTGCCCGGACTGTAAACGTCTTTTCCCGAGCAACAATTTTGAAGGCTTTTTTAAGCTTGGTTTTGACGAAAACGGAATCTGGAGCCGACAGACGGCGCTTGATGCTCACCGCGCAATGCTTATCGAAAAAGGACTTCTCACCGACAACGGCGAAGAAGCACCGACCGAAGACAGAACCGATGCGTGGTATAAGTATTACGGCTACGGCGTAGAGGGGGGATATCTCTATAACGAGCTTTATGAGGAACTCTGGAAGGAAAACAGCGAAGCTCGCAACATTGACCCGCGTACGGGCGATACGGTAGATGGTCTGCGCTGGGGTGTTGACGATAGCCACGGTTATTATCCCGGAAGAAAAGCAGGAAACGTTGATGAAAATCACTGCTACATTCCGTATTACACATATTTTATGTCTTCGCAGGTGAAAGTCGCAATAGCGAGCATTGCAACAGCGTATCTTTACACCGGAGATATGAAGTACGGAAGAGCGGGCGCAATACTCCTTGACCGCTTTGCAGATATTTATCCATCTTATGACATTTACCAGTACAAGAAGAAAATTAACTGGATGGTAACTGACGGTGGGTCTAATTATGGAAAAATACTGGGGCAGATAAGCGACTGCGAATTTGCGACCAGTCTTGCGGAATCCTGCGATATGCTTTATCCCGCACTTAATGATGCTGAGCTTATAAAGTACCTTGCGGCAAAAGATCCGGAAAAATCAAGCTCTGTGAAAATCTGGGAAAACTGGGAAAACGGAATTCTCAAAGAAATTTTCAAGGGTGCAAAGACCGGTCAGATAAGAGGTAACTTCGGGTCTGAGCACGAAGCTGTTGCAACTGCGGCAATTGCAATTGATAAAGAACCGGAAACCTCGGAAATGATAAAATGGTTATATGCCGCAAATACCGGTGATGTTAAGCAAAATATAGAAGGTGGAGAACTTGGGCTTTCACTGATAAACAATGTCGACCGTGACGGAATGTGTAATGAAGCATCGCCGTATTATCTGCTGGATATGTGGCTCTCAACGCTTTATCCTACCGCAGAGAGGCTTGCGCTTTATAAAGGTAAAGAGGACTATAACCTCTATGAAAATCCAAAGTTTGTGAAGCTCTTTACATGCGTGCCGTCAATGGTTCTTACCGAATCGCATATCGTGCAGATAGGAGATACCGGCGCAACCGCAGGCCTTGAATTCATCGGCGGAAAGGATTTGTTCATTGAGGCATTCGAGAATCTTAAGAACACACCATATGCTGAAAAAATTGCAAGATATCTGTGGCTTATCAATGGAAAGACGAGCGAGGGCCTCCGCTACGGAATATTTGAAGAAAATCCCGAAAGCCTTGCAGATGAGATTGATGCACTTGTTCAGGACGAAAAAACGGCAGAAAGCGAAATGATGGCAGGCTTTGGCTTTGCGGTGCTTCGCGCAGGTAAGAATTACACATCTGCAAGCTCTGCAACGGCGAACAACAACCAGCGCGATTTCTGGATGTATTTCGGAAGAAACGGTGCAAACGCCGCTCACGGCCACTTTGATACGCTGAATATCGGAATTGAAGCATTTGGTCTTAACCTTTCGCCGGATATCGGTTACCCTGCAAACACCGGAAGCGATCCGCAGAGACTCCAGTGGGTAAGCAGAGAATTATCTCACAACACCGTTATGGTAAACGAATCGGGCGGCGAAAACTTTGTGTCCGGTACGCCCCTCCACTATGACAACACGGAAAACGTCAAGCTTATAGACGTTGATGCTTCAAAGGTTTATAAAGATACGGAAACCTTCCGCCGCAGTGTTGTTATGATAAAGGTAAATGACGATGTCTCTTACGGAATAGATTTCTTCCGTGTAAACGGCGGAAACACCCACACCTTCAGCTTCCACGCCCAGTCCGAAAAGGCAGAAGCAATAGATGGAGTTTCCTTCACGCAGGATTCCGTGGCGCAGGATGCAGACGGCAAGGACATCAAGGGCTCTTATGCAGGTGCCGATGTTCCGTATGGACAGGACCCGCAAACCGGACAGAACACTCTTGCATATCCGCGCGGATATACGTGGATGTACGATGTCCGCCGCGATAAGGCTCCGGAGAACAGCTTCACGGTTGACTTTGCGATAACCGACTACCGCAAGGCAATTGCGGATAACAAGAACATCCATCT
>SVLF01000063.1 GCA_015068085.1 Oscillospiraceae bacterium | reverse complement strand
AATGCCGTTCTCGTTTCATATAACGGCGAGTATATGTCATAAATCCTATGATAAGCTCGAAGAAATTTGATTTAATCGCCATAGTGCTTACTGCATTGGTTTTAGTAGGTATAATATGTGCGATGTTTCTTCCGAAAGATATGTTAACCGGAAATACTACGGGTGTTTTTAATTACGGCGATTTGCACACCGTAACAATTGCCGGGGATGATTATTATACAGATTATGCCAAAAGCTCACCTGTTAAAATAAACCTGATGGGTGATTATATTGAAGCGTCAAGCAATAATATAAAAATTGACGGAAGTGACATAACCATACTTGGCGGCGGTGTGTATGTGTTATCCGGAACGCTGAATGACGGTACTGTTATTGTTGATTCTGAGGACGGAGCAGAAGTGAGACTTATCTTAAACGGAGTCAATATTATATCCTCCGATTTTTCAGCAATGGATATACGTCAATCTGCAAAAACGGTAATTTCTCTTGCGGAAGGAACAGAAAATGTTTTAACAGATGGAAGTGTATATAACGAAGAAAAACTTGGAGAAGAAACGGCAGCTGCAATTTCCTCAAAGGATGACCTTGTTATAAACGGAAACGGAAGTCTTTCTGTTAACGCAAACTCTTCTGATGGGATAAAAGCAAACGACTCTTTAAAGATTACCGGAGGAAGCATAAAAATAACCTCTGTTGATGACGGTGTTAATGCCAATGACTATATTGCCGCACTTAATACTTCAATGACGATAAATTCAGGCGGAGATGCAATTAAGTGCGAACATACGGAAGAGGAAAAAGGGTTTATCACCTTCGAAGAAAGCGTACTGTCTGTTACCTCGGGTGGTGACGGTGTTTATGCTTCATCTGCACTCTATATGAATGAAACAAAAGCTGATATTGTTTCCGGTGGCGGAAATGAAAATGCAGTTATAAAACGTGGCGGTTTTGGCGGCTTTGGCAGATTTGGAGCAAATAATTCCTCTGCTGCCGATGACACACCGAGTACAAAAGCTATCAAAGCAGGAACAAATATCGTAATAAACGGCGGAAGCTTTAATCTTGACAGTGCGGAGGATGCAATACATTCCGATAAGGATGCAGCTATTAACAAAGGAACATTTGAAATTTTATCGGGCGATGATGCAGTTCATGCAGAGCTGAATCTTGTCCTTGAACCTGAAACATTAAATATTTCAAAATCTTATGAAGGGTTAGAAGGTGCATACATCACGATTAACGGCGGAGATATCCGCATTGTCTCAAACGATGACGGAATCAATGCCTCAGGTGAAAATTCTAACGGCGGAATGATGATGCCGCACGGAATGCGCGGAGGAGAAGAAAAAACTGCAGAAGAAGACATCTGGCTTACCGTCAATGATGGACATATTCATATTGAAACATCAGGAGACGGCTTTGACTCAAACGGCTCCGCAGTTATAAATGGCGGCTTTCTTGAAATATATGGTCCCGAAAACAGTGGTAACGGTTCTATAGATGTTGGAGATGGCGGATATGTTCTTATTATGAATGGCGGAAGCTTGCTTGCGGCGGGAAGCAGCGGAATGGCGGAACATCCGACAGAAAATTCTCCGCAGCAATCCTTAACCTTCTATCTTGATGAAATCAACGAATCAGGAAGCACGATAAGAATAACCGACAGTGCAGGAAATGAAATTATTTCAGGTACTTCTAATAAACGGTTCAACTGGATATGTATAAGCACCGAAAGCTTAACCGAAGGCGAAATATATACTCTCTTTATTAACGAAACCGAAACTGCAAGAATAACGGCAAACGGCGGTTTTTCTTCCACAGGGACACGAAGCGGTGGATTCGGTGGTTTTGGCGGAGAAAGACCTGAAGGTAATTTTGGAAGGAGACAAAAGCAATGATAAAGAAAATTTTGCCGATAATTCTATGCTTGATATTAGTATTCGGCATAAGTGCTTCGGCAGCAAATATACAAGGAGATACACCTGCGGAAAACAGTCATGCCACAGAAGAAATGCCCAATCGTCAAGGAAGACCTCAAGGTGGTGGACGAGGTAATATGGGGATGCCTCCCAATATGCCAAGCGGTGAAGCACCGCCTGAATTGCCCGAGGGAATGACACCTCCCGAAATGCCAAACGGAGAGATGCCTCCCGGTATGACAGATCAGGAACAAAATGCAGAGGAAAAAGCAGAAAATATAATTCTGACATTTGTTAAGACATACAGTACCCCAATAATTTCGGTTGTATTATTGGCATTTGCTTTTGTATTTGTTATTTTCTACAAGCGAAAAAGTTATTAAAACCTTGCGGGGCGGGCATTACACTTGTCTGCCCTGACTTTGCTTTATATAACTGTTATCTTGTTTTTTGCAGCTTGAAATGCTATACTATAAGCGAGAAAAGCTTTAATAATCGGCAGAAGAGGTGAAATTATGCGACTTTTGGTTGTTGAAGATGAAAAGCATCTTAATAAGACATTAACAGAAAGACTGACAAAAATCGGTTATACAGTTGATAGCTGTTTTGATGGCGAGGATGCTTTATATTATATAGAAAACACACGGTATGACGGAATTATACTTGATGTTATGATGCCGAAAATTAACGGTTTTGAAGTTTTGCGCACGATGCGTAACAATAAAATCCTTACACCAGTTTTGATGCTCACGGCAAAGGATTCAGATGAAGATATAATAAACGGACTTGACCTTGGTGCAAATGATTATCTTACAAAGCCATTCTCTTTTAATGTTCTTTGTGCAAGGTTAAGAGCAATGCTGCGTCTGAAAGAAAATGTTACGGGTGCGATACTTGAAGTCGCAGATTTGAGTGTAGATACTGTGGCAAGAGTCGTAAAGCGTGGAGATACAGTAATCGAGCTTTCGTCAAAGGAATACTCAGTTTTAGAATATCTTATGCGCAACAAAGGCATTATCGTTTCAAAGGAAAAGATTGAGGAAAATATCCGGAACTATGAATACGAAGGCTCAAGTGATGTTATAAAAGTGTATATTCACCACCTTCGCAAAAAGATTGATGATAACTACGAGAAAAAACTTCTTCACACCGTCAAAAACGTGGGGTATGTGATAAAGGAAGATTGAGATGAAAAAGCCTGTTTCTATAAAAACAAGAATAACACTGTGGTACACAACACTTATGTTTGTACTTGTATTAGTTGTGCTTTTTTTGATTGGTGGTCTTTCTTATCAGCTTTCAATAGATAGTGTGGAAAAAGATGTTATTCTTCAGGTAACTCAGGTAAAAGAAAAATTATCTAAAAGACAGCCGGGAGTGTTTGAAATAGTTGAAAGCAAAGAAGAATTTAAAAATGTGTCTATATATGAACCAAATGGTAAATATATTGTAGGACAGTATAATTATGATATTGTAAATATTCCGTTCGAAGAAGGTATACCCCGAAGAGAAAGTATAGACGGAAAAGATTATATCATCTATGACACACGCACTCCGGGACCGCCCGGTATGCGTGGAGGATTTTGGATAAGGGGCGTTGAATCGGTTAACTCCACAATGCTTTTGGGACGGTCTGCCATAATCATTATGCTTATTATAATACCGTTAATTTTGTTACTCACAGCACTGGGGGGATATTACATTACCAAGAAAGCATTTAATCCCGTAAACAACATAGTAAAAACTGCAAATGATATTTCTGCTCAAAAAGATATTTCAAAGAGAATTGGAATTGCTCCCGATGCAAAAGAAGACGAGCTTCATCATTTGTCGGTTACACTTAATAAAATGCTTGATAAAATTGAAAATCTTATCAAGCAGGAAAAACAGTTTACATCGGATGCTTCCCACGAGCTGAGAACACCAATAAGCGTTATTCTTGCGCAGGGCGAGTATCTTTTAGATATTGCAAAGGGTGAGAAAGAAAAGGAACTTGCACAGGCGATTGTTGATAAAGCAAATCAGGTGTCAAAGCTGATATCCCGTCTTCTGCTCCTCGCAAGGATAGATCAAAACAGACAGAAGTTCAACAAGGAAAAGGTTGACCTTGGTGTTATCGTTGATGTGGCAATTGAAAGTATGAAAGAATCAGCCGCACAGAAAGAAATTTTGCTTTTCTCAAATGTCCCTGAAGGCACAATTGCAGATGCAGATGAATCCTTGCTGCTCTCTGCGATTACAAATCTTATCAGCAACGGAATTAAGTATGGCAAAGAATCGGGTCGAGTTTTAGTTTCAGCTTCAAAGCTTGGCGACAGAACAGAAATTATTGTTGCGGATAATGGTATGGGAATACCGGAAGAGCACATCGATAAAATATGGACTCGTTTTTATCGCGTTGATGATGTCCGTAACGATGAATACAGCAGTGGATTAGGACTTTCGATGGTGAAAAGTATAATCGAACTTCATGGCGGAACAGTTGCCGCAAAAAGCGAATTTGGCAAAGGCACAGAGTTCAGAATAGTGATTTGAGATAGGAAGGGATTGTAGCGAAATGCATTTTGCTACAGCCCCTTCTTAGAAAATATGTACTATCCGGTATATGAATTATTGATTTACGGTTTCTTTTTCTGCAGCGGCAAGAATTCTCTTTCTGTCGCGGTTTGCGCTGCGGAGAACGAACTGCATTGTAACCGTTACCAAAAGCATAAATGCAATGTAGAAATATGGGAATTACGAATAAATATTAATAAAAATTAAAAATAAAAACACTTGACAAATCTTTCCGATGCGTGTATTATATATATGGTTAGCGGGTGCTAACTTGAAAGAATGATGCTTTTGGGTGATTAAAAAATGAACTTGATGAATGCGCAGGAAGGTAAGGAATACATAGTTTCCAATATAAAAACAGACGATGAAGAGCTTAATTCTTTTCTCTTCTCTCTCGGTTGCTACAGCGGAGAACCGATAACGGTTATTTCCCGCAAAAAAAACAGCTGCGTTGTTTCGATTAAAGACGGCAGATACAATATTGATAATCAGCTTGCCGAAGCGATAGAAATTGAAGGATAGGGAAACGGCCGGTTTTTCCGGCTTTTCTTTAAGTAGGTGAGTTAGCATAGGGTAACCGGTATCCTCAGGTTCGCCCTTGTAGATAAAAAACAAAAATCAAGGAGGAATTAAAAATGAGAATTGCTTTGACGGGCAATCCGAACAGCGGTAAAACGACCATGTATAATGCGCTTACCGGCAGAAATGAAAAGGTAGGTAACTGGGCGGGAGTAACCGTTGAAAAGAAAGAACACACCATAAAGAAAGGGTTTTATGCGGGAGAGGAAGAACTTATTGCAGTAGACCTTCCGGGTGCATACTCAATGTCTCCGTTTACTTCCGAAGAGAGTATCACAAGCTCTTATGTCAAGAGTGAAAACCCCGATGCTATCATCAATATCGTTGATGCGACGAACTTGAGCCGAAGCTTGTTTTTTACAACTCAGCTTTTAGAACTCGGTATTCCGGTTGTCGTTGCGCTTAATAAGGCGGACGTAAATAAAAAGAAGGAAACAAAGATTGACGTTGCGGCGCTGTCTGCAAAGCTCGGATGTCCGGTTGTGGAGACTGTTTCCGTATCTTCTGACGGTCTGCGCGAGGTTGTAAAAACTGCGGTTTCGGTTGTCGGAAAGTCGCAGAAATCGCCATACACTCAGGCAGATATCGACCTTACCGATAAGGCAGAGGTAGAAAAGGCAGACAGAGCGCGCTTTGCTTTTGTAAACAAAATTGTTGCAGATGTCGAAACACGCAAGGTGTTTACGAACAAGAAGAACTATCAGGATAAAATAGACGCTGTTCTCACAAACAAGTGGCTTGGTATCCCGATTTTTGCGGTGGTTATGTATCTTGTGTTCCAGATATCCCAGGTCTGGGTCGGAACGCCGATTGCCGATTGGCTTGTTGCAGGCCTTGAAACCTTCCAGGGCTGGGTTGGCGAGCTTCTTGCGGATGCAAACCCGCTTCTCTCGGCACTTTTGGTTGATGGCGTTATCGGCGGTGTTATCGCGGTTATCGGATTTTTGCCGCTCGTTATGGTTATGTACTTCCTCATCGCGCTTCTTGAGGACTGCGGATATATGTCACGCGTTGCGGTTGTTCTTGACCCGATATTTAAAAAGGTCGGTCTTTCCGGAAAATCAGTAATTCCGTTTGTTATCACAATCGGCTGTGCAGTTCCGGGAGTTATGGCAAGCCGCACAATCCGCAACGAGCGGGAAAGACGTGCAACAGCTATGCTCGCTCCGTTTATGCCATGCGGTGCAAAAATTCCGGTTATTTCGCTTTTTGCCGGTGCGTTCTTTGATAATGCAGGCTGGGTTAGCACAACAATGTACCTTTCGGGTATAGTTCTTATCTTCCTCTGCGCGCTTCTCATAAACAAAATTACAGGCTACAAGGCTCGCAAGTCCTTCTTTATTATCGAGCTTCCGGAATATAAGATTCCGAGCCTCTGGGGCGCATTCAAGTCGATGTGCTCACGCGGTTGGGCGTACATAGTAAAGGCGGCTACGATTATCCTTCTCTGCAATACCGCGGTACAGATTATGCAGACATTTGATTGGAGCTTCGCTGTCGCAGAAAGCGCAGATGCGTCTATTCTTGCATCCATCGCACGTCCGTTTGCATATCTGCTCGTTCCGGTTGTAGGCGTTCTTTCGTGGCAGCTTGCCGCAGCAGCGGTAACGGGCTTTATCGCAAAGGAAAACGTTGTAGGAACGCTCGCTGTCTGCTTTGTCGGTCTTGAAAATCTTATTGATATGGATGAGCTTGCTCTTCTTGAAGGTGCAGGCGCAGAAGCGGCAGGCTTAATCGCAATAACAAAGGTTGCGGCGCTTGCATATCTTATGTTCAACCTCTACACTCCGCCATGCTTTGCGGCAATCGGCGCGATGAATGCCGAAATGAAGAGCGCAAAATGGCTTTGGGGCGGAATCGGGCTTCAGCTTGGCATCGGCTTTACAGTAGGCTATCTTGTATATCAGATCGGCACGCTTATCACTGCAGGAACCTTCGGCGCAGGCTTTATTCCGGGACTTGTTGCTATAGCTGTATTCGTTGGTATTATCTCATACCTCATTAAAAAGGCAAACGAAAGCGTCAAAAAAGAATATGCACTCTCAAAATAAGGAGTGATTTCTGTGATTAATATTATTATCATTGCCGTGCTTGTTGTCATACTCGGCGGCGCGGCGGCGTATGTGATACACGCAAAAAGGCGAGGAGTTAAGTGCATCGGTTGCCCGCATGGGAAATCCTGCAACGGCTCATGCTCTTCGTGCAGCGGATGTAATACAGGTGAATAAAAATAGCGCACGGTGCAGTTCTTAATCGGAACTGCACCGTGTTTTCATCTTTTGTATGGTATGGGTTTGTTTGTAAGCCCTATAATATAATCTGCTGTGACGTTGTAAAGCTTGCAAAGTATGACTAGATCGTCGATTTTAAGCTCTGCGCGCCCTGCTTCAATGTGGTTATAACCCTGTTGTGATTTTTTTAAAATGCTACCTACATAAGCCTGTGTGAAATCGTTGTCTTCGCGCAGGCTTTTAATTCTTGTTCTGTAGTCCAAAGTGCCTCACTCCTTCTGTATTATTGTACAGAAACGAGCATATCATACTCAATGTTTGAGTATTGACATTTACTCAAAGATTGAGTATAATGAAGTGTAGAAATATGCAGAAAGAGGGATGAGGTTATGGAAAAGTGTTGTGTTTGCGGGATGAATGTGCCGCAGGATAGTGAAAGAATAGGTGTGGGAGTTCTGAAGAAAAAATATCTGCCGATGTGTGAAAAGTGCGCCGGAAAGCTTAAAATACTGGAAACTGCCGGGCTTGATGAGAATGAATATGCAGATGCTAACAGATATTTTGAGGGAAATAAGTCTAAGAACTCATCCGGAGCTATTGGTTTACATATAAAGTTTTGCAATTTAAAAAGGAATATAAAAAGAAAAATAGCGCAAGGAAAGGTTTCTCGCGGTAAAGTCTATTATGTGGATAAAATGCCTATCAGCAAGTTTGATAACTTTCCGGGAAAGCATATACATGATGTTGACATAAATATACCCAAGAGATGTACAAACTGTATGAAGGAAACTGATAAAACAGAAACAACATATGCAAGGGCTGCCGTGAGAGATGGAAACCGGAAAAATGTGCGGACGTTAGAAATAGAATTTCCAATATGCGATGAATGCCGTTTTTCGCGCGAGCGCCCGAGCGTAAAAATAGCTGCGCTTACAGTGGGATTTGCATCTTACGGCTTGATGTTCACGAATGAAGAATACGCAAAGCTTTTTTGTGAAATGAACAATAAGACATATTCGGTGTTTGAGGATGACGGGTTAATCTCAGCAATGGATTAAGTGAACGGGAAAAGGGGTCATAGATTATGGCAAACATAGCACAAATAATCAAGTATAAAGGGGATAATTCAACATTTATATGGAAGCATCCATGTGAGGATTTTAATACAACATCACAACTTTTAGTTTATGAATCGCAAGAAGCAGTGTTTTATATGAATGGACAGTTGTTGGATTGCTTTGGTCCGGGTAATGTACGTTAATAGAAACGATATGTTGAGTTTAAAGGAGAAAAAGACTTATGTTTAATGCTAAAAGAATATGCAGGATTCTTCTTTTGATAATTATAATATTGTGGATTGCAGGGGAGCGGTTCCCGGGTGCCTTTTCGATTGCAGTATTTCTTATAATTTATGGGATTGGAGGGCTTCTTGCGTATGTGATTGCTATAAAGCCGATGTTTTGCTTTATAAAAAGCAAGATAGAAAGCAGACAAATTATAAAGCAAATTCAAAATTTATCCAAAAATTAAAGAGAGGAAGATTGTTATGAAAAAGAAATTTAAAAGCCTTGCGGTACTGGTGCTTGTGGTTTTGCTTACGCTGACAACGGTAGGAGCAACTGTAATTAGCAGTGGTACATGTGGAGAAAAGATTACTTGGGCGCTTGATGATACCGGGACGCTTACGGTTGGTGGCACCGGGGAAATGGAATCCAAGCTTATACAATGGCAACAAGCTCTTGACAGTATGAGCGGGAGTGTGAAAAAACTGATAATTCAATCCGGGGTTACAGGTGTCGGATATGGGGGATTTTCCGGGTTATCTGCCCTAACGAGTGTTGTTATCCCTGACAGCGTCACAACTATAGATTATTGTGGTTTTTCCGATTGTAATTCGCTTACAAATATTCCTGCGTGTAAAAATGTGAAAAATATAGGATATTATGCATTTTCGAGATGTCTGGGATTTAGGGATGTTACAATACCAAATTGTGTGGAAAATATTGACGGATGGGCATTCTCTCAGTGTACGAACCTGAACAGCATTCATATACCCAATAGCATAGTAAGTATTGGTGATGGAGCGTTTGCAGATTGTACTAACCTTGCAAGTATAATTATTCCTGAAAAAGTGCAAAGTATTGGACATTCTGTTTTTAACAGTTGTAAAAATTTAAAAAGCATATACATACCTGTCAGTGTAAAAACAATCAAGGAGTATGCGTTTTATTATTGTGACACCCTTACTGATGTGTATTATGAAGGTTCGGAAGAACAATGGAAACAGATAACAATAGAAAATAAAGAATCTTCTAACGGCGAGTTACTGTTTTCAGCTACCATTCATTATAACAGCAAAGCTCCGAATTCGAACACTGTAACAGACAAACCTTCGGATTGGGCAAAAACAGAAATTGATGCAGCCGTTGCAGCCGGAATTATTCCTGAACACTTTTTGAAAAATTATACAATGCCGACTACGCGGGCTGATTACTGCGCGTTAGCAACTGCCCTTTACGAAATGATAAAAGGAGAAATTAAGGAACTAAAAAGCTTTGTTGATACTAATGATATTAACGTATCAAAAATGGCAGCGATTGGTGTAGTAAATGGTGTTGGAAATAACAGATTTGATCCAGATGCGAAGTTGACCAGAGAACAAGCAGCTACGGTTCTTTCGCGACTCGCGTCAACTCTCGGAAAACCATTTGCGTCAACAAATCCGAATTTTGGCGATAAAGCAGCTATCTCCGCGTATGCAATTGAGGCAGTGGGACAGGTTCAATCAGCGGGAATAATGAGCGGAGTCGGTAACAATATATTTTCACCTAAAACAGATTACACAAGGCAGCAAAGCATTATTACAATGAAGCGACTTTTTGATTTTGTGGTTAAAAAATAAATTAAACCAAAAACGAAGTGTTGACAAAAAGAATATTATAAAATGAGGAAGAATGTTATGAAAGAACATAGAAAGATTTTGGTTGTCATTGTGCTTGTGGTTTTGCTTACGCTGACAACGGTGCTTGCGGGAAGCGAAATCACAGTGCTGATTGACGGAGAGAAGATTGAGTTTGAGGTTCCGCCACAGATTATGAACGGCAGAACGATGGTTCCGTTCCGTGCGATATTTGAAAACCTCGGTGCTGAGGTTGACTGGGATAACGATACGCGCACTGCAATCGGAATCAGAAATGACATTGTCGTGGAAGCACAGATTGGTAACACTACAATGCGTGTTGACGGCGTAGAAAAGACAATGGATGTTGCGCCGGTAATCGTAGGCGGAAGAACGCTCGTCCCGGCAAGATTCGTCGCTGAAGCCTACAATTGTGATGTCAAGTGGGATAATGACACACGAACGGTGATTATTATGACAGATAGTGCGGAATTGTATGATATAACAAACAGTTCTTCATGGAATGATAGTTTGTTAGAACAACAAAAGTGAAAGGGAAAGTGATTGTGATGAAAAAAAGACAAATTTGTTCAATTATTTTTACGATTTTTATAGTAATATCATCCTTGTGTGTTTCAGTGTTCTCGGTTCCGGATATAAGTGATTCAAATGTTTATTTCAAACAAACCGATAGCTATTGTACCATGGATTCAACGGCAATGATGTTTAGAAGAAAGGCGATATTAGATAAAAATGAAAATTGGGAGCATATAACAGAAAAAAGCATGCTTTCTCAGGGGAATTGGTTACCAGGATTATCGGCAACCCCTAAATTTGTAGATAAAGATTTGGGGTTGAATATGACTGCAACAGGGGTTTTGCTATATGGCATGCAGAATAATAATCATCAAAAGAATAAGGATGTAAATGCGTTAATAGCGAAATTGAAAAAAATGCTTGATGAACATCCTGAAGGAATTGTGTTGTACTTATATGAGAGACATCCAAGTGGCGGTAAAAGTGTGTGTGGTTGGGAACACGCAGTTGTTCTCACAGGGTATGATTCTTCAGGGAATTTTTACTGTTCGGATCCTGGATCATCAAAAACAGGAATAATTAATTTATTAGGCTCGATTCTAACGAGTAAAAAAAGGGCGAATACGCAATCTTTAAAGGAATTGTTGAGTTATTCTGTAAAAATATGGTATGTATCTAATAGTTCTAATGTGAATATGAACAACCAATCAAGTGGAAAAACAGATAACAACGATGCTTCCGGGAAGAATGATACCACACAACCTAAATCATGTTGGATACACTTCTATAATTCCTACGGCAAATGCAAAAGCTGTGGTTTCGAATACTCAATAAGCTTAAAATCCATGTCTGCTACTACATATCAGGCGGTTAAAAATGATGTTCCGGTAAGAAACAGACCATACGCACCGGAGACAATAACAAAGTATTTACCAAAGGGTGCGAAGGTGACTGTGGTTGCATCGGGTAAAAACAGTGCGGGAAACCTGTGGTATAAGCTCAATGACGGTTCGTGGATTTATAGCAAGAATTTGGAGAAAGCGGCATCAGCTGATATCACTAACAGCGGAAATGTCTCCAATAACGGACGGACAATTGATGACGGGATATATGTAATCGAAACAAAGCTCAACAGAGACTATGTTCTTGATGTATCTGACGCATCCACTGAAAACGGTGCCAATGTGCAGATATGGAAGAAAAATGGAACCGGGGCACAGTCCTTCAGAGTTACTTATGTTGGTGATGGATATTATACAATTGTGAATACAAATTCAGGAAAAGCAGTTGATGTATGCAACGGTGCTACGAAATCTGAAACTAACGTATGGCAATATACAATTAATAACACAGATGCTCAACTGTGGAAAATAGTGAGTGCTACAAATGGGAGCTATTACATTATAGGAAAAGGCAGCGGTTTATATCTTGATGTAGATAAGGCCAAAGTAGCGAGTGGAACTAACGTTAAGATTTACGTAAAAAATGAGGAGCATGAGGCGCAAAAGTGGTATTTTACCAGGAGTGCAGCGGGCGGTACAACCTCTGAACCCTCCACGCTCGACATTGATTTAACTCAATCGCCGTCAACGATAAATCAAGGGTCAATGTTTGGCTTGAGGGGAACTGTCACGTCAAACTACAAAATAACTTCCGTTAACGGTTATATTATAAATTCAAGCGGAAGCACTGTTCAGTCCACAACCGATACGCCAAACGCGAAGTCGATGGATATACGCTATGCAAATGTAAATCAGAAGTTGCTTTTCGATAAGCTTTCCCCCGGAGAGTATACGCTGAAAATTGTGGCAACCGATGCATCAGGAAAGAGTAGGTCAAGTTTAACCTTTTTCAATGTTAAAGGAACAGAGCGGGCTTCCTCGGCAGTTGTCACTCCGCCGGCACCCGTCACCCCGTCCCCGACACCTGCTTCATCAATAAGATTTGAGCTTGAAGCAGTTCCGAGCGGGAATCTGCCTTACGGCAAATCGTTCAGCTTAAAGGGCTGGTTTAGGTCGGACTGCCCGATTGTAGAAGCAAGGGCATATATGCTTGATGCTAATAAAAATGTTGTGATGCAGTCAGATAAGGCATCAAGCACAACGAGCAATTATAAAATTCAAGGATACAAGCTTGACAATGCGATGAAATTCAATAAATTAAGCCCGGGAGCATACTATCTTAAGTATTATGTAAAGGACGCAAACGGCGATACAGCTGAATGGATAAGTGATAAGTTCTATATCGTAAAATAACATAAAAACGGGGCTTTTCGCTCCGTTTTTTATATAGACAAACTGCATGATTTGCATTATAATATAAGAAAACAAAAAACGGAGTGTGTGTCATGAAAAAGGTTATTAAACGTCTGGTCGCGTTTGCACTTGCATTTGCGCTTTCGGTACCTGCCTTTGCGGCAAGTGGGGTGAACAAAACCACAGCAAACATCGGCGGGACGACCGCAAATGTTGTTTATATTGATATGAGCGCGAAAAACCGCGTGCTTTTGCCGGCTGTTGCAAACAACAGCATCAGCACCGACACGGCGGCGGGGAATATAATTTCCGGTCTAAAGCGCGGGAACGTTATTGCGGCGGTCAACGGTGGCTTTTTCAACTCGTATTACAATGCATTCGCTGCGATGAGTGTTGCGAGCGGGAACTATCCGCGTGTGTTCAATACCATTATATCGGAAGGGCGCGTGATTGCCAACGGCGGAACGGTTCCGGCAATTGGTATGGATTATGACAGAAATATTCTCATCGACATAGTAAAGCTTACGCCGATAATTACTCTGCGCGGTAACACGGAAATTGCGGCGTGGGGCGTAAATACCGTTTACAACGATGCAACAGCGGTATATGTTCTCACTCCGGAGTTTGACTATCCCGTTGATATTCCGTCAACGTCAAAGATTGTAACGATAAGGAATAAAACCGTTGCATCAATAGCAAACGGAAGCGGCGGCTACAAAACGCCGGACGGTGCGGTTGCCGTAGTTTACGGCGCGACTGCATACTCAAACGCGGCAAAGTGGGATTCGCAGCCTGTTGTTGGGGAGAGCGCAGTTTTCCATTACAAGGCAGAGCCGAATGACAGCTCAAAGAAAGCGGCGTGGAACAATATGCGCACAGTTATGGGAGCGGGCGGAATACTCGTCAAAAACGGAGTGTCTGCGGTTGATAATGCAATTAATCCAACTGCGGCAGATCAGAAACCTGATGTTTCCGGACAGCGCACGTTTGTTGCAGTTTTAAATGACGGAAGACTGATGCTCGGTACGGTTAAAAGCTCCTTCCGCGCGATAGCAAATACGCTCATTTCCCTCGGCGCACGCGATGCGGTGTTTATGGACGGCGGTGCATCAAGCGCAATGTACGTAAACGGCGGATTTGTCACTCCGGCGGGAAGAAAGCTTGCGACTATGCTTGCGGTAGTTGATGAAACTGCCGCAGTGGTAAAGCCGGACACTTCTGTTTCTGCAGAGGCAAACGGACCTTCTTCGTGGGCAAAAGAGAGTGTTGATTTGGCGCGTAGTCTGAAAATACTGCCTGAGCATATCGACAGCAACTACAAGCGAAATATCACGAGGAAAGAGTTCTGTGACCTGATTGCAAACTTCATCCGCGTGAAAACGGATATGTCGGTCGAATATACGTGTACAAAACAAGAAATAGCGGTTGCTTCAAAACCGTTTTCAGACAGCAACGATTATTATGTTCCGTACATTGCCGCACTCGGCATTATAAACGGATATCCGGACGGAACCTTCCGCCCGAAGGATGCGATAAAGCGTCAGGATGCAGCGATAATGCTCCAGCGTCTCGCAAGCTTCCTCGAGGCTGACAGCTCAGGAAATGCAAAGACGTTTGCAGATGCCGCACAGATTTCTGCATATGCAAAGTCCGGTGTTGATTATGTAACAGCCTTAGGGATTATGAACGGAAATGCGAACGGAACGTTTTCTCCGTTGAATAACATTACCCGTGAGCAGGCGGTAATTACAGTTATGAATGCGTACAATAACATAAGGTAGTGTGATTTGGTTTTACCAAATGTTTTCAAAATCTCGGTTAAAAATACTTGAAAACGACGGCAATATGTGGTAAAATAGATAAATATTCAAGAAAAAACGGAGGCAGGTTATGGGTTACACACGTGAGGATATTGAAAGAATAGTAAAAGAGCAGGGTGTAAAGTTTATTCGCTTGCAGTTTACCGATATTTTCGGAACAATGAAAAATATTTCAATTACCGAGCGACAGCTTGCCCGTGCGCTTGATAATAAGTGTATGTTTGACGGCTCATCAATTGAAGGCTTTGTGCGCGTTGAAGAGTCTGATATGTACTTGCGTCCGGATCTCAATTCCTTTGTTATTCTGCCGTGGATTAAGGACGGCGGCAAGGTCGCCCGCCTTATCTGCGATGTTTATGACACGAACGGCAATCCGTTTATGGGTGATCCGCGCTGTGTGCTTAAAAAGGTGCTTTCCGAGGCGGCTGATATGGGATATACCGTAAATATCGGCCCTGAGGCGGAGTTTTTCCTCTTTAAAACTGATGAAAACGGAAATCCGACCGCAATAAGAAATGACCGTGCGGGGTATTTTGACCTCGGTCCTGTTGATACGGACGAAAATGTCCGCCGTGAGATGTGTAAATATCTCGAGGAAATGGGCTTTGAGATTGAGGCATCCCACCACGAAAACGCAGACAGCCAGCACGAAATTGACTTCAAGTACGGCGAAGCGCTTACAACGGCGGATAACATTATAACATTCAAGCTCCTTGTAAAAACCATCGCCCATAAAAATGGGCTTCATGCAACCTTTATGCCTAAACCGATTTTCGGAATTGCAGGCTCGGGTATGCACATAAATATCTCCCTTTCAAAGGAAGGAAAAAACATTTTCTACGCACCGGGAGACAAGCTGGGACTCAGCCGTGAGGCGTATTGCTTTATTGCCGGTGTTATTGAGCATGCGCGCGGAATGTGTGCGCTCACAAATCCAATTGTAAATTCATATAAACGCCTTGTTCCGGGATATGAAGCTCCTCTTTATATCGCGTGGTCTGCAAAGAACAGAAGTCCGCTTATCCGTGTGCCGAGTGCTACGGGTGAGGGCGCACGCATTGAGATAAGAAACCCCGACCCTGCGGCTAATCCGTATCTCGCGTTTGCGGCAGTGCTTGCGGCAGGTCTTGACGGAATAAAGCGAGGGCTCACTCCTCCGCCGTCTGTCGAGTCCAATATATTCGAGATGTCAAAAAAAGAATTGCGCGAGAACAACATCCAGGCACTTCCCGCAAATCTTTCGGAAGCTGTTGACGAGCTTGAGTGCGATGAGCTTCTCATGAACACTATAGGAAGCCATATTGCGTCAAAGTATATCGAAGCAAAGCGCCGCGAATGGAAAGAATACACCTCCACCGTGCATGAGTGGGAGGTAAACAGATATCTCATCAAATACTAAGAGGTATGAACAGATGAAGGAACGTCTTATTTTGCCTTCGGGCTATAACAGAAAAATGTCTATCCGCGATACCGAGCGCGGTGTCAAGATGATAAAGGATATGTTCGAGAATCGCCTTGCAAAGGCGCTTAATCTTGAACGTGTCAGTGCGCCTCTTTTTGTAAAAAGCGGCACCGGACTTAACGACAATTTAAACGGTATTGAGCGTCCTGTTGCGTTTGATCTTCTCGAACAGCCGGGAAGCGTGTATGAAATTGTCCACTCCCTTGCAAAGTGGAAGAGAATGGCTCTGCGCGATTACGGCTTTGGTGTCGGTGAAGGGTTATACACGGATATGAATGCTATCCGCCGTGATGAAATGACTGATAATCTCCACTCAATCTATGTTGACCAGTGGGACTGGGAGCTCGTTATTGATAAGTCCAGCAGAAAAACTGAATTTTTATATGACATTGTGCGTAAAATATATGAGGTAGTCCGCGATGCAGAGCGCGAGGTTTCCGAGAAGTTCGGAACGCAGCGCAAGCTTCCGGATGAGATTACATTCGTCACAACATATGAGCTTGAGGAAAGGTATCCTGACCTCACAGGCAAAGAACGGGAAAAAGAGATATCCAAAAAGCACGGCGCTGTATTTATAGCGCAGATAGGTGACAGGTTAAAATCCGGCGGCAAGCACGACGGACGTGCACCGGATTATGATGACTGGACATTAAACGGAGATATTGTTTTGTATTATCCGCTTCTTGATTGCCCGTTTGAGATATCGTCAATGGGAATCCGCGTTGATGAGGATGCGCTTCTTCGTCAGCTCCGTGCCGAAGAGTGCGAGGACAGACTTGAGCTTCCGTTCCAGAAAGCACTGATGAACGGCGAGCTTCCGTATACAATCGGCGGAGGAATAGGTCAGTCGCGCTTGTGTATGTTTATGCTTGACTGTGCGCATATCGGAGAGGTTCAGTCTTCTGTCTGGCCGAAGGCAGATAAAGAGATCTGCAAGGAACACGGAATAAAGTTGTTATAAGGTTATTAAAAGATTATAGAAATAAAATTTTGACCCGTCGCAAGACCGCACTAACCGGGGAGTTAGCGGTGCCCTGTACCTGCAATCCGCTATAGCAGGGGCGAATTCCCGTTTTGAGGCAGTAGTCGGTGTGGCTGGGTTATATATGCAATGTTGAGAGGTCGGTCCTGCGCAATGAAGCGCTGTGAACCATGTCAGGCGGGGAACCGAGCAGCATTAAGCGGTCAGCTTTGTGTGCCGCGGGTCTGCCGGCTTTGAGTTGTATATATAAATTCCGCACATTCGATTGCTGTCGAGGAATGGGTGTGCGGTCGTGCGATGGGTCAAAATGATAAGACAGAGGTAGTTTAATGTATCAGGCATTGTATAGAAAATGGCGTCCGCAGTCATTTTCGGACGTAGTCGGGCAGTCCGCTGTGACGGACACGCTT
>SVLF01000062.1 GCA_015068085.1 Oscillospiraceae bacterium | reverse complement strand
CAGGAAGCCCTATCATCTTTCCGTAATCACCGAGCCATAGATCGTGGCCTGCCGAAAAGTTAAGCTTCGGAATAAGCTCTATTCCGCGGCTGCGAAGCGACTTTACTTCCTCGCGTACTCTTTCACGTGTCCAGGCGCCGGGGCGGGCAAGCTCGGGATGGGAAGCATAGCGAACTCCTTCGCCAAGGTCAAGAACTATCTGATTAAAACCGTTCTCTACGGCTTTGTCAACAAGGATTTTCCACGCTTCATCCTCAAATTTCACCGTGGGGTAATCTGTGTACCACATATTATATCCGAGTGTTGCATATAAAGACCAAATCATATTATTTTCCTCTTTTCTTTTATATTTTTTCAAGTTCGATACCGAATTTGCCTGCAAGATCCTCACAGATAAGGATTATCGGTGAAGTTGCCCATGGGTGGCAGAGGCTTGTGTTCCACTTCTGCTCCTTGCCCCATGCCTCAAAGCACGTTGTAGCACCTTCCCGAAGCATATTTATCCACGAATGTTCGCTGTCGTTTACGATAAGTGCAAGCTCTTCCTCGTATGCACCGAGCTTCGCCAGCACTTTGCAGACAAAATATGAATGAGAAACACCACAGGAGAATCCTTTTTTCATAATAAAGCTTTTTAACCGTTCATACATTGCTTCATCTGCGATATCATAAAAAAGCGGAAAGACATTAGAGTGAATCGCACTGTGGGTTTTCTTTTCACTGTCGCAGAAAAGACCCGTTTCGGCGTTATAGAATGCATTGAAGAACGCCTTTTCTGCGAAAACTGTATTTTCTTTCTCATCATATCCGAGAATTTCACAAATCCTGTTTTTTATCTTCTTTGCTCCGATATAGTGGGCATTGAGAACATTGTGACAGTCAATCCCAAAGGTATCACGGGGCATAAATGCGTCATAATTATCGCGCAGGTTTTCCGGCCAATCCACAATGTTCCATTTTTCGTGAACATTTTCAAGGAGTCCGTCTTCGCGCTCAAACTTTCTGAAATAGTCAAGAATGCCGCACACTGTGGGATAGAGCTTTTCTATGGTCTCTTTATCTTTTGTCGCGTTGTAATAATTTATCACGCAAAGCGGATAAAGGAGGGAATAGTCGGCTATTTCCTGCATAAAAGCGCAATTTGCAATTGCCATAAGTCCGGGGCAAACAATCGCTGTGTCTGCAAAATCAAAAAGCGCTTTTCTGAAATACTGCCTGTCACCCGTCAGGTAAAAATGCGAAAGTCCTGATATCACAAAATCATTGAGATAAAGACCTTTTTCACGTGACGGACAGTCGGAAATTGATTCCTGCGAGCCGTATTTAAGCGTGTTGCGGCAGAGATTCCATATGTTTTCTAGATGTGGAATGTCGGTCTTGATTTTGCAAACTTCCTTGAATGGATGATGGCTTACAACAGCTCGGAAGGTTGATTCATTCGCTGCGCCTTCGGGAGCAAAAATATTTACGTACCGAAAAGCCTTGTAGTCAAAAAACTCAAACTTGTCAAGCTTTCCGGAAAGCGTGCAGGTTTCATCATAGTTGCAGTTACAGCGCATGTCGGAACGCGCAAGAAACGGATTTTCGGAAGAGATTTCCTCGCCGCAAAGAATCCGGATTTTATCTCCCCGTTCCCCTGTGGCGTGCATATAAAAACTTCCGACGATTTCCTGGCCGAAGTCTATAAAGTAACTGCCGCCACCAAGATTTACAATCTTTTCAGGAAGCATGTCGTAAACATCAACGGTCTGCACGGGTGCATCGTAGAAGATATATTCGCTTTCCGGAATACAGACAGCGGGGTGATAGTCTTCATCATTATAGTCAGGTTCTTTCCAGCCTTTTTCTTCAAGTCGGAAATCTATGTTTTCAAGAAACGCAGTTTCATATCCTACTGTATCTCCGCTAAATTCCTTTGCGAGAGAATAACGCCAGCTTTCGCCTGTGCCAAAAACGAACTTGCCGTTTTGGAAAACATCCGCGATAAGTCCGCAACGATTATCACCGCTTACCCATGCGCGGTTTACTAGACCTTGATAATAAACGTGGACAGCAAGAATGTTTTCGCCAGCCTTAAGAAAGGGTGAAAGATCAACTCTATTGTATTTGTAATTTTGCGGATAAGCTGCAGCCGGTCCTTTACAAACAAAAGTACCGTTTACATAAAGCTTGTAATAATCGTCTGCCGAGATGTTTATAAAAACATTATCCGTTGTTTTGAGAGTGAACTTTTTTCTGAAATGAACGTGATAATTCGTGAAAGTACTTTTCTCCTTCGGGGGTGTGCCATGTTCCTTGTGAAATACGTTGATTGGTTTTAAAGATGCAAAATCTTTTGTTGTTATCCACTGTGATAAGAAAGTCATAACTTTGTCTCCTTAATCCGTCACAACGACTGTTGCGATTCTTCTGTGAATGTGTTCACCGAGACTCGGCGTTTTATTGTCTCCTGCAAGATAGTAAAGTCTTTCTTCTTCGAGTTCTTCTATTTTTTCAAGCTTACCGCTTATGTATGCCGTAAGTTTTCTTATAGCTGTTTCTATACGTGCCTTTGTTCCACCTGTGCGAAGGTCATAGACATCAAAACCAAATGCCTTGTTTTCAGAAAGCCATAACTTTTCAAATTTATCACACATATCTCGGTAGTCAGCAAGAAGCACTTTAAGTTCCGATACAAGCTCCTTCAATGCCTCAATATCGCATTTGTCATATGCGCACTTTATATCAATCCCAATCTCTGCTTTTTCATAAAGTACCTTCGTAAGGCTCACGTAATAGTCAAACAATGCCTCAAGTCCCGGTTCGGAAATGTTTTTAATCTCCTCAAATTTTGCTTTGTAATGTCCTTTGAGGTTAAGCCCCTCGAAGTTCTTATCGAATATGCCACAAAGTATATCCTGATAAACTATCGTGCGGGATATTGGGCACAAATTACCTTTATCTGCAGTTGCGGGAAGATTGTCAATTTCCAATGCGAGGAAATTATCAAGATTATGTCCCATACAGAGCTTGAAGTGCTTTTTGAGGTGTTCTGTGTCTACCGTTTCATAATAGTTGTACTCCGCAAAAAGCTGGATTCCGCCGAGCATTGTGAGAACATTGACCTCCGCTCCGTCATCGCCCCACATAGTAACTATTATGTTGTTGAGCCCCTTTTCGTGGCAAACATCAAGAGCTATGTTTGTTGTATCGAATGTTTTTTTGTATCCGGGACCCATTCCGAGCCATGTCCACGCACCGCCGACAAATATGGTGTTTCTTTGAATATCAAAATGCTTGTCTATCATAAAGCGGTATATATTTTTGTCGGTATTGTAATAATCCCAATAAGCAAGAGTTATTTCCTCGGGGATTTTCGTGTGAATATCCTCGGGGATTTTTGTATCAAGGTCATAATACCAGCCGTTTTTAGAACTAAGGCGGAAGAACATATCGCTCCACATAATCGGTTCAAAACCGTATTTTTTTGAAATTTCGCAGACACGGGTAAGGTGCTTTGACAAAAGCTCAAATCGGTTGCTGTCGCCGTGAAGATCGTAATACTTTCCACGCCCTACAAAGTGCGCCTCATCCATGCCGATAAGTATTTTATCCGAAGTGTATGCTTCTTTTACGGATTTAAACATCGCCTCGATAAAGGTGTATGTTTTTTCTTCATCAATGAGAAGAACGTCATCGTCATCGCGCATCTCTTCGGCATAGCTCCAACGCAGTGTGTTCCGAAGATGCGCAAGAGTCTGGATGCACGGAATCATTTCAATTCCGAGCGCCTTTGCAGCTTTATCCATCTCCTGTATCTCTGAGACCGTATACCTTCCACGCATATACCCGAAGTAGGGATAACCCTCAACTTCATATGTATCCTCTGTGTAGAGCATAACTGTGTTCATGCCGGCGGATGCCATCTTACCCATAAGCTTGATAACTGTTTCGACTTTCAATACGGCATTTCGTGAGCAGTCGAGCATCGCACCGCACATTTTCATTTTCGGCTCTTCGCACTTGTGTATATCGGTTTCGCCACTCTCAAGAAGACCGACAAGCATACATATCGCACGGAAAAAGTCGTTTTTCTCTGCCCATGAAATTGTGTATTCGTTGCCTTTTCCTTCTATTGAAAGCCCGCACGCGATTTTTTTTACGGAAACTTTTATATCTCCGTTTTCTCCAAAAGTAAAACCGCGTGTTTTAGAAACAATTAAAAGGCCGTCCCAAAGGTTTTCTGTCTCTTTTTTGTTAAAACGCAGTGAAATCATAGGCTTTGATTCCTTCCTTGTGTGTATTGTTTATGTATTGATCACCGTTTTTGAAAATGGGTAAAAGAGGGGTATATTCTTTTGTGATTAGTGTGTCAATTCCATTGGAAATGTATCGTCGGGCTTTTCTTTCGTCTCCGTCAACAGAAACATTGCATTTAAGTCCCTTGCTGTGAGCAAGTCCGATAATCTGTGAAGAAACCTCTTTGTTGAATTGGATTTTTTTGCACCCGAGAGAGTTTGTAGTTAAAATGCAGGAATCATCGTCTTTGTCGGTGCAATAACAAGTAGCAAACTGGGGATGCTCTTTTGAAAGATATTTTAGCACTTTATCATTTTCGGATGAGAAGTAAATATATTTCTCACAATCGTATTCCCACATGAGAGAAACAAGTTTCTCAATCAGCTTTGTATCGCATTCGCTGATATGTATATTCATAACTGCGTGGCAAGAAAATTTTCTGAGAATTTCAGAAAGAAGCCCATCTTCATCCCCGGTTGTTATTTCAAAGGAAATTTCGTTTACATCCAGCGCAATGGCAGCGCCGAAATAAGAAAGCATTTCCTCACGGGAAAAATCGGAAGCCGCTTTAGCACAAAGCCGCGGATAGGACATAACGGCGTCGGGCAGCGTTATTGCACTTCCGCCGGGACGGTAATTCCAAGGACATCTTCCGCGCTCTACGTATTCGTAGTGTGCGGCAAATTCGTTGCCGAAGCCTGCAGGTTTATAATATTTTTCTTTCGGGTCAAACTCAACCGTTTCTAATCCTACACGGCTTTTCATATTAAGAAGAACCTCTCCGCGGGGTGAAACAACCATGCTTCCGCCGCCCGTGCCGGAATTTTTGTCCATGCTGACGGAAGAACGGAGAAGGAATGAGTTACAGTTATACGCCGCAAAGCGTGAGAAAAGCTCGCTTGTATCGTGCGTGTCGGAGCGCTGGTGTGAACAGCCGATGATAATATCAACATTTTGCCGCGCAATGCAGGAATAAGCCTCGTAAAAATAAAAATCATAACACGTCAGAAACCCAAAACGAAGGCCTTCTGCTTCAATTATGTAGGGGGCAGACGGAGTCAGTGCATAATCGCATGAAAGTCCGCGGTTTGTCACCTCACCGCCTGTCAGATGGCGTTTGAAATACTTTCCGAAAAGCTCACCGCGACGGTTGAAAGCAAAAGTGGTGTTTTTGTTTTCTCCTATTCCGTTCACGAAAACAAAGGCATTGCAACGTTTTGCGGTCTGTGCTGCCTTTTCGATAAGTGCGGTGTGGTAGTTTCTCACGCATTCGCGGAAAGTTTCGTTCGAGTCCGGCATTACGGGAATATCGCCATACTCCGGCATAACGATAATGTCAAGGCTTTCGTCGCATAGGTCGAGCAAAGAAAGCTCTGCTTTGAAAAGTTCGGCGGAGCGGGAGATATCTGTTGAATATTCAGGTTGTATGATTGCTGCTTTCACTGATAAAAACCTCTTCTTTGTTTTGTTTTTTCAGGAATTCTGTAGGGGACATTCCGGTGTGTTTTTTAAATACTCGTGAAAAATAGTACGGGTTGCAAAAACCTACTTCATTTGCAGTTTGGGAGATGGAAACAAGTTCGCTTCTGAGAAGCTCTTTTGCGCGTTCAATTTTTTTTGTATTTACATAATCGACAGGGGATTTGCCGAAATGTTGCTTGAAAATGGCACGGAAATATGCTTCTCCGATACCGCACATAGCAGCCAGCTTCTCTATTTTCAGATCGCGCTCGCAGTAATTTTCCTGAATGTAAAGAACTGCGGGATTGAGCATATTTGATTTTCTTGACGGCACATATTCGCGCTCGGATACGCCAAGAAGCAACGTCAGTGTTTCGTACAGATCACGCAGGTTCTTAATTTGATAGAGATGTGGCTTGTGAATAAGCCGTTTCTCGATTTTGCTGAATAAGGATATTATTTTGCTGTTGTCGGAAACTTCAAACGGGAAGAGTATATCATGCTCCGATAAAGCCTGAAACTCGATGATCAGGCATTCACCCTGTTCGATGCATGAGCGGCTGTAAGAAGACCCGCGCGGCAGAATGATAGGATGGTTCTTATCTATTGTGTACGAACCGGACGGCGTTACATATTTGGTAGAGCCCTCTGTTTTTATAATCAAAGCCCATGTTCTGCGCGAATCGTTTACCGGTCTGTTTTTCGTAACAGGTCCTTCGCCGCTGATTCGTATCGCGGAATATATATCAGAAATTTTAATATCGCTCAGTGTATCGTTTTTTATATCGGTTGTCATAAAGTACCTCCTTTTTGTTTTTGAAAATAATTATGCCGGAAGGTATAGTCTCAGTATAGAATATTTTAATTTGAAAATCAAGATGGGTAGCAAATAAAGAGTCGCGAATAAGACAAATCCACGAATTGGACATTTACTTTGCTTTATGAAACGTCTATACTAAAATTAACATGGCCATTACACTTTCTTAACATTTGTTTTTCGGAGGCGAAAATGAAGCTTAAACTTATGACCTACAACATATGGGGAGGACAGAGCTACAACGAGTATCTCAGCGGTGTGCCGGAACAAAAATGCACGCGCGATGTTGCTCCTGTTGCGGCGGTTATAAAAGAAAGCGGGGCAGAGGTCGTTGCTCTCAATGAGATTTTCAACTGCACCGCTTACGGAAACCAGACCGAACAAATTGCGCGCATTGCCGGTTTTCCGTATTATCACTTTTCGTCTGCGCTTGAACGTTCTGTCATAGGTGGATTTTACGGAAACGCACTTCTTTCAAAATATCCGATCGTAAAAACAGAAGAAAAAATAATCCCTGCCGAAACAGGTGTAAGGTTCGCTGAACAGAGAGCTGTTTTATGTGCAACACTTGACCTTGGAGAAAAATATCTTGATGTTATCGTAAGTCATTTCGGACTTATCCAAGAAGAAAAGCAAAGGGCAGCCGATGCGGTGCTGGATTTTAAAATCGGCTCGGATAACGCATGTGTGTTTATGGGGGATATGAACAGCATTCGTGAGTCGGTCCACGCAGAACGGTTAAAGACATCATTTAGTATAGCAAACGAGAAGGATGAGCTTGTGACATGGCCTGCTGAATATACTGCACCTGAGCGTCAGCACTTTTCCTCTCCGCTGTGGAACCGTCAGATAGACTATATTTTTGTAAGTGATGGTATAAGCGTAAGCAAAACCGAAGCGATTTATTCGCTTGCGTCAGACCACAAGGCGCTTTACGCCGATGTTGAAATATAAACGTTTGAAATTAAGGAGGAGTTACGAAAATGAAAAAAGTAATAAGTTTGATTCTTACAATTTGTATGCTCACGGCGCTTCTGCCGACAGTCGCATTTGCAAGTGAGGGTAGTGCAGAAAGTACAGCTTCGATAGTGGCGGACTTTACGAAAACAGGCAAAACAAGGCCTGCAAATCCGTATAGTTTTGTTGTTGAGGATGGCTTTAAAATAGTTACGGAGAAAACAACCACTAAAAATGTTGGTGCAAAATGGGACGGTCAGGGGCTTCAGTTTTGCAATTATCTGTATTCAAGAGGAACAACCGCATGGCCGGCTGATAAATCTGCAAATCAGATGTTTACAGTAAATGTAGAAGCAGAAAAAGCGGGATATTACAGCACTGAATTTGTATATGAAGCATTTTCAAAGAGCGGTGAATATTCGGTTTATATCAACGGTCAATTCGCGGGTGCAGTTGATGCTTATGATACGAACTTTGCCGGCGGAGGCGCAACCGATATTCGCACGCAAAAGCTTAATACAGTTTTTCTGAAGAAAGGAACTAATGAAGTAAGCTTCAGGTGTACGAAACACTACAGAGAAGGTGGAACATGGTTTATCCTCGATAAGCTCACACTTACATATTTTGGAGAGGAACTTTCTGTGAAAAGTATTTCTCATGCGCTTCCGGAAGAAATTTATGCAGGGCGGACAGCAAATTTTGATGTTTCCGTAAAAATGAGCGATGGATCAACAAAGTTTTTCGGGAAATACAATGACGCAGGTAAAGAAATTACCGAAGCACCTGTTGCTCTTTCCGTAATATCGGGAGATGCTGAGCTTGCAAATCTTATACAGACATATAACGGTATAAGCGGAAGCTTTAAAGGGCAGGGGAAAGGTACTGTCAAGGTAAAAGTAACCGTAAAAACTGATGTGGGGGATTTTGAAGACATTATTGATATTGAGCTTCTCGGCAAGCAGCCTCTTGCTTCGGTAGTGCTTTCCCTTGACAAGACTTCTCTTCCGGCAACGAGAACAACCCTTGCGACTATTTCTGTTTTTGACACCAACGGAGATGCCTTTGTTGAGTATTATGACGTTTTGTATGAAAGCCTCAATGAAAATGTAGCAACCGTTACGGTTGGAGAGAACAAAAACGAAGCAATAATTACCGGCATTTCGGAGGGGAAGGCTACAATAAAGGTAACGGTTACAGCAGACGGAGTTTCAAAGACCGACGAAAAAGAAATTATTATTTCAAAAAAGCCCACTGTAGGAAAGCTTATACTTACTACAGATAAAAACACTTATCAGCTTGGTCAAGAAGGCACATTCGCTGTCGCTGCAACGATGTCTGACGGAAGCGATGCAACCGAAGCTGAACTTGCGGAATTAGAGTTTACATATGAGAATGACAACGAAGAAGTTATCTCTCTTAATGCTTCTGAAAAGAAATTTACAGCTATTGCATCGGGAAATGCAGAAATCAGCGCAGTGGCAGAGATTGGCGGTGAGAAGATTTACGGAAGAAAGGTTGTAAATGTTATTGCGGAAGGAGATCCGATTGTTGCAAACTTTGCAATAACCGTTTTGGGAGAGGGGAATACATATACCGGCGCAATAACAAATGGATTTACGATAAACACAGAGAAAAGTACAGCTAAGGGCGTAAGAGTTAAGCTTGACGGAGTTGGGCTTCAAGTTACACATTATGTTACCCCGCTTCAATACGAATATGTATGGCCTAAAGTGGTCAGCAAAGATCTGATGTTCACAGTAAATATCGTATCAGAAAAAGCCGGATATTACAGTCCTGAATTTATATATGAGGCATACAACAAGGGTGGAGAATATGCCATATATATAAACGAGCAATATGCAGGTGTGGTAAATGCATTCGATGCGACCCAGAAAAAAGGAGTTGAGCGAAAAGCACAGCTTAATACAGTATACCTCAAGGAAGGGATAAATGAAGTAAGTTTCAAGTGCACTTGGCATGGAAGAAGAGCAGATAGCTCATGGCTTATTCTTGACAAACTTACGCTCACACCGTGCGGAGATACTCTTTCCGTTAAAAAACTCTTACACAACATTCCGGAAAGAATGTGCAAAGGTCAGACGGTTGACTTTACAGTTTCTGCCGAAATGAGTGACAGCTCAGCAAAGGTGTTTGGAAAATATAATGAAGACGGTACGGCAAACACAGATACACCTATTTCACTTTCGATAACTTCAGAAAGCGGAGAAATTACAGATGTTGAGAAGGTTTCCGAAGGTTTAAACGGAAGACTGACAACAAAAGAGTCGGGAATTGTGGCTATAAAAGCGGAGGCAAATATCGACGGGACTCTTTTTGAGGATACTTTCGAGGTCGAAGTTCTTGATGCAGAGCTTCATTCAACCCGTCCGGATATTCAGGGAACGGTGTTTAAAGATGATGTGATAGAGCTCAAAACGGTAAACACGCTCACAAACGGAGAAGTGTGGGATATCCCAGCTTCATATACCGTTTTTACATCAAGCAACGATAAAATTGCAAAAATTGATGGGAATACACTTACCGCACTCGGTACAGGAACGGTTACAATTACGGCTACAACCACGCTTGCAGGTGTGACAAAAGAAGGTTCTATAGATATATCAATCATCGATGAAGATGTAAAAACTCTCAATCTTACAGCAGGCGGCAGCATGCATCTTCGATTGACCGGCATCGAAGGTGATACCGTTCCGATGTATATTGAAGGTGTAACCAATAAAGGTGCAATTGTTGAGATTGACAACAATAATGCGGAAATAACCTATGAAGTGCTGACACCCGAAATCGCAACGATAGACGGTGACGGAAACATTACTCCCATTTCCGCAGGAGATGCAAAATTCAAGGTCACCGTCCTCTTTCGCGGAAGAACAATAGAGGGAGAGGCAACCTTTGCCTCGGCAAAGGCAAAATCTCACTCCACGTACTACACGACTGAGAAAAAAGCAAACGCAGTTGAGAATATTTCAAAATATTCCTGGGCAAAGTCCGAGGCGAAAACAGCTATAGAAAAAGCAGACGCTTGCGTTGATAAAATTGATTTGCTCTACGGACTCGTCACTTCAAACGGAATTCCGCGCTCCTTTTCGATAGGTGAATACGGAGATCCGGAAATGTGGTACTGCACCTATTGCGGATGTGATATCCAAGAAAAATACGGTGCATACAAGTGGAATATAAATCCTGTTTCCCGTCCGTGGAAGATTCAGTGCCCTGATTGTAAGCGCCTTTTCCCGTCTAACGATTTTGAAAGCTTCTATGAGCTGGGCTTAAACGAATACGGAGAATTCTCACGCGAACGCGCACTTTTGCGCCATCACAAGAAGTTTGTCTGCAAGGATGGCGAAAACTGCAAATGCGTCGCACCCGCTATGAGCGAACAAACGCATTCCGATGGTAAGCTCAATCGTGATTTTTACGACTTTTACGGCTACGGAGTAGATGGCGGATATCTCCACAACGATCTGTATGAAGATGTCGCAGACGAAAAAACTGTAAACCGCGGTCGCGGTATTGTGGCGGAAAACGGAGAGGACCCGAGCTTCTGGGGTGTTGATGACAGCTTCGGTTACCTTACCGGCTACAAGCATACCGATGCAAATGGAACTTTAATAGCCTATGAACGCCACAGTTATATTCCGGTATATGCTCACTCGGGACTTTACTATCATACCTCTGCAATAACAAATGCCATATCAAACTGTTCGCAAGCGTATATCTTTACCGGAGAGAAAAAGTATGGAAGAGTTGCCGCTATTCTCCTCGACCGAATTGCAGATTTCTATCCGGATTATGACTTGACTGAGTTTTATAAAATAAGACGCTCGATTTTCATGAATTCCGATGGCGGAAACAAAAACGGGAAAATTCTCGGGAATATCTGGGAAAACGGTGCAGCGAATAATTTGTGTATAGCGTACGATGCGGTGTATGAGATGTATGACGACCCTGAGGTTCTGAAATTTATTCAGAATAAGGGTAAGGTTATAAAATTCCGTCACGCAAAGGAAACTCCGTCGCAGATAAGAACGAATATTGAAGACGGAATACTCCGCACAGCCTTTACCGGTCTTTCAAATGGTTCTGTTGCAGGAAACTTTGGCCATGACCAGCGCTTAAATGCGCGGTTGGCTGTCGTTCTTGATTCACAGCCGGAAACCACACAGTGGCTTGAGTATCTTATGGCTCCCGGCTGGAAGCAGATGCAGGCAGGATCAACAGGCGGTAGCCTACTTGAGAACCTGTATAATAAGGTAGACTGGGACGGACAGGGCAACGAGGCATCAAGCTATAATGCCGGATGGCTTGGATATCTTATGGGTGCGGCGTTTGATCTTGCCGATTATGAGAACAGCGGGAATTTCAACATCTTTGAAAATCCGAAATTTGCAAAGATGTTCTACGGTATGCTGAAGGTTACCATGACCGACTACGGTATTCAGACGGGTGACAGCGGTACCTTTGCAGGAAAAGGTGAATTCTGGCTTGGTGCAAGCACAGCAATGGCTGCATACAAATATTTCGGGGATGAAGTTTTCCTTCAGGCTTTGTATACCATAAACGGATATTCAGTTTCGGGAATTCATGAGGATATTTACACAAAGAACCCTGAGCAGATACAGGAAGATATCAAGAGGGTTATACAAGAAAAAGGAACACTTTCTCTTGAACCGGAAATGCTTTCGGGATTTGGTTTTGCCGCGCTTCGTGACGGTAAGCGTTACTCCAAAGAGGACGATACACGCCACGGCTTCTGGACTGTCTTCGGACTTACCGGAGTTGGTCACGGAAACCGCGATACGCTCAACCTCGGTATGGATGCGTTTGGATTAAACTTTATGCCTGACCTTGGTTACCCAACTACGGCTGATAGCCAACCGCGTCCACTGCAGTGGGATGGCAGCACTCTCTCGCATAACACCGTTATGGTAAATGAGAAGAGGCAAGGGGGAAGTCTGCAGAGAGGAAAGAGTCTGCACTTTGATTCAACTGAAAACGTTCAGCTCTTTGATGTAGACGCTCCTGATGTTTATAATACTTACGATGACACCAATGTTTCAACATACAGACGCTCTGTAATAATGGTGAAGATTGACGAAGATAACTTCTACGGTCTTGATTTGTTTAGGGTAAAGGGAGGATGGAGTCATGAACTCAGCCTTCACGCCCAATCTGATGAAATAGGCTTCACAAGCGGAGTTAACTTTGTTCCGCAGGTAGATGAAAACGGTAAGTATAAAGGCAACTATGCCGGAATTGATGTGGACAGCGACCTCAATAGTGAAGGCTTTGCGGGACCTGACCCGAATTCGCCGATTCAGGCAACGTATGAAACGGTATATCCGCGCGGTTACACATGGCTTGAAAACGTAGACCGCGGAACACCAACCTCTGATAAGGTTGAGCTTGATTTCAATATCAAGGACTTCAAAAAAGCCATTGTCAATTCAAAGGGACTTCATCTCCGCGCAACAATGCTCGGCATTGAGCCGGACAGCATGATAAACACAGCAACCGGTTACGCTCCGAAAAAACCTGAAAACAGCAGTGTTCCGGGAATACGCTATGCGTTTGTAAAACGCAAGAGTGAGGACAAAAAAACTGAGCTTGACACGCTCTTCACCACGGTTTATGAGCCGTACCGAAATGAAAGAACGCTTTCTGATATATCGGAGCTTCAAATGACTGTTTCTGCCGGATCAGAAGACCCTGAAGACGACATCGCACGTTGTATAAAGGTTACCCACGCAGACGGAGAGAGAGTAGACTACATCTTCTACGCTACGAACAATAAGGTTACTTACACGGTAACCGACGGTGATGAGAAGTTCACCTTCCGTGGCTTTGTCGGCGTAATAACAATGAATAACGGCGCCGATATTTACAAGTACATCTGTGATGGTGATATTCTCAATGAAGCTGTTCCGCAGAAAAAGGCAATTAATGCCCGCGTTACATCTTTCACAGAATCATTGGAGTTTGAGAACGAAATCCGCATAAAGCCGCTTCAGTCGGTAAGTGCAGATGAAATTTCTTCGCTTGCAGGCCGTTATGTGTATGTAGAAAATGGAAATATTCGCAATGCAGCGTATAAAATTGAAAGTGCGAAACAGGAGGGCGAAGAGATTGTTCTCGATATCGGAGACTGTACGCTCATAACAGGACAGATAGATCCGTATGCGGAGGATAAGGTTGGGAACTATACCTATAATATTGCAAAGCGTGCAGATTGTGTAATCCCGCTTTCGTGGAGCGAAAATAACGCACCGTGGGTGAATGAAGTATCTGATAAGACGGTATCTGCAGGAAGTTCTCTTTCATTTGCAATCAGCGGAGGAAGTCCGATTGAGAATATGGAAACCTCGCTTTCTCTCCGTACCGCACCGCGCGGCGCAAGCCTCAATTCCGATACAGGCGCATTTTCATGGAAGCCGGATGCTTCTCAGGTAGGAACTCACGTTATTACAGTTACGGTAACAGACGTTGACGGAAGGCAATCCGTAAGAGACTTCAAGGTAGAGGTTTACGGCTCAACCACCGGAAGCAAGACCGAAACAACGGATAACAACACCGAAGGCTCAGAAAGCTCCGGCGGTGGAGGAGGCGGTGGTGGCGGTGCCGCACCGACTGACAAGCCCGACACCGAAACAAAACCGGATGATGCGGGAAGCACTGATAAAACGGACATCGACGATGAAACGGACAACTCCAACACCGACGTAGGGAACGGCGTTTACGATGTTCCGAACTTCACCGACCTCGGCAACCACACCTGGGCAACCGACGCAATAAACACCCTTGCAACAGATGGTATAATCCGCGGTACATCGGAAAGCACATTCTCACCGGCAAATAACATCATTCGTGCAGACTTCGCGCTTCTCCTTGTCCGTGCGTTTAATCTCACAAGTGACAATACCGAAAACTTCACAGACGTAAGTGCAAACGATTACTTCGCCACCGAGCTTGCAATAGCACGCAACAACGGAATTGTAGGCGGCATCGGAGAAAATAAATTCGCACCGCGCAACACTATAACACGCCAGGATATGATGGTGATTGTATACCGCGCGTTGCAGAACCTTAATGTTGGGCTCGGCGATTTCGACGAGCCGAAAAATAAGGACTTCACCACCGTCGCACCTTACGCAAAAGACGCCGTCTCCGCCCTCATCGCCAACGGCATCGTAAACGGTAAATCCGGTCTTATCGCACCTCTTGACTACACCACCCGCGCAGAGGTTGCAGTTCTCTTAAAGCGTATACTTGATTATACGCAAAAATGACAGAAAAAGAGAGGGGCAAGCTTAAATTTAGTGTTTCGCTCCTGAGTTTTTCCAAGCCTCTCTCTTTTCTTAAACAATTGACAGATAAAGAGGAATAGAAATGATTAAACCCGGTTTGGCATCCGTCTCCTTCAGAAAGAAATCTCCAAAAGAAATAATAACGCTAACAAAAAAAGCAGGGCTTACTGCAATTGAATGGGCAGGAGATGCTCATGTGCCGGAAGGAAATGTAAGTCTTGCGGCAGAAATTCGTGATATGACCATTTCTGCAGGAATTGAAGTTTCTTCATACGGCTCGTACTATTGTATCGGAAGCGGAAAAGATATTCGCCCGTATCTTGAAACTGCGGCAACTCTCGGTGGGAAGACAATGCGTATCTGGGCAGGAAACCGCCCGTCAGCATCACTTACTGTCGCAGAACGCGAAACACTTGTTGCCGAGGCAAAGAAAATTTCCGATGTTGCCCAAAAATATAATATGACATTATCTCTTGAATGTCATTCGTGTTCATTGACGGATTGTCTTGAAAGCCAGCTCGCGTTTTTAAACGAGGTTGATAAGGGTAATTTCCTTACATACTGGCAAGCTCTTCTTGAGGTTCCTCGTGATAAACAGATGCACACGCTCAAAGCTGTGTATGATACGCAAAAGCTTACAAATATACACGTTTATTTCCACGATGAAAACCGAAACCGGATAACTCTTCGGGATGGTGAATCCTATTGGAGAGAACGGCTTGGTTTTTTGAGCGCATCAGGCTTTGACGGATATGCACTTATAGAATTCGTAAAAGATGACAAGGAAGAAAATTTTCTTGACGATGCAATGATTCTGACAAATCTTATAAAATCACGCGAGGAGAAAACCCAATGAAAAAGGATGTTGTAAAGCTTGGAGTTGTCGGGCTTGGCAGAGGCGGGTATGTTACGGAAACTGTTATCGGAGAAAAAAAGGTGCAGCTTCGTGCAATCTGTGACATAAACCCCGAAAAGCTTGAGGCGGCAAGAAAAATATTTGAGGATGACCTGAAAGTTTCAGAGCTTCTTTGCTTTACAGACTTTGATGAGTTTCTGAAATCCGATATTGATGCCGTCTACATTGCAACCGATGCCATATACCACGTTCCGTTTGTGGAAAAGGCAATGGAAGCCGGAAAGCATGTACTCAGCGAAATTCCGCCGGTGAACTCCGTTGAAGAGGCAAAACGTCTGCGCGCAATCGTTAAGGCACATCCGGAGCTTAAGTATATGGCGGGGGAAAACTGCTGTTGGTGGGCGTTTATCGAATCGTGGAAAAAGATGTTCGACGAGGGAAAACTGGGTGATGTTGTCTATGCAGAAGCCGAGTATCTCCATTCAGAAGATTTCAATAAATTTGTGAAACCTGCCGATGGGCATTGGCGCACCTTCAATCCTGCAATCAAATACTTAACGCACGATTTAGGCCCGCTTCTTTATATAATGAACGACAGATGCGTCAGCGTTTCTTGCATGGTTCCCGATGTTTCATATAATCCGTATAAAACAATATCACTTCAGAACGGCGTGGCGCTTTTTAAAACCGCAAAGGGTGCGATTATACGTGTGCTGGTTTGTTTTGGTGCGTATGTCGGTCTTGATCATAATTATGAAATCATAGGAACGCGCGGCACTGTGGAAACAGATAAAACAAAACCGCTTTCAGATGCGCACTATTTTGCAAGGCTTTCGGATATTCCCGGAACAATAGAAGAGAAAATTGATGTTCCGGTAACGCTGAAATACCCGGGGGAGATCAGTCACCCGCGTGACGGACACGGTGGCGCGGATAAAAAGATGCTGATGGCGTTTATAGATTGCATCGTAAATGATACGGTGCCTCCGATTGATGTTGATCTCGGTATACGTATGGCGCTTCCCGGAATAATAGCAGACCTTTCTTCGCAAAGTGGCGGTACCCTTATGGGAATCCCCAACCCGGAGGATTTTTAAAAATAAATCGGTTAGCACACTTATGTGTTAATATAAAAAATAAACCTAAGGAGGATAAACAAAAAATGGAAAAAAGACTCTTGGCACTTTTGCTTGCAGCTCTTATGTTGCTGACATTTGCCGCTTGCGGCGGTGAAAAAGCAGCAGAAGAAGTTGCGGGCGAACCTGAACCCGGCAAAGCACTTCCTGCCGATGCGGTTCTGGATGTTGTAATCGCAAGCCACGCTTCGTGGCCGTACAACGAAAACTGGGAGGTCTGGAAGGCAATCCGCGAAGGGGTGGGCGGCACACTTAACGTTAATGCCTATCCGGAAACAGACTTTTCAACAAAGTTTACGCTCATTATGGCAGATCCGGAAAATCTCCCCGATGTTATCGGCTTCCAGAACGTTTCCTATGCAAGCAAGTATTTTGAGCAGGGCGCATTCCTTGCGCTTGACGATAACCTCGAATACATGCCGAACTATGAAAAGTTCTGGGGCTCGGTCTCAGATGAAGAAAAGGCTAATACATATGATATTCGCCGCGCATCCGATGGGAAGGTGTATACTGCACCGGCATTTGGTAACGAGCGTCAGATGAACGTTATGTCGTGGCTCTATCGTAAGGATATCTTCGATAAGCACGGCTTGAAGGTTCCGGAAACAATGGATGAGCTTTTTGACGTATGCATGCAGCTTAAAGCTCTCTATCCCGAAAGCTATCCACTCGGCTTACGCTCGGTGTTCTCCCGAATCAACACCATAGGCTCAGCGTGGAAGCCATATTTCTGCTACACACCGTATTATGATTTTAACGCAGAAAAATGGGAATACGGCGCACGCGAGGATGTAATGCTTGAAATCGATACATACCTCACAAAG
>SVLF01000061.1 GCA_015068085.1 Oscillospiraceae bacterium | reverse complement strand
CTACACATCCGCGAGGTTTATTACGGTTTTGCCTTTTCTTTTCATGGCTTCGGCGTATTTATATGCTCCGCCGACAGGATATTTAATATATGTAATTGCATATTCTGACTTCTTTATCATCCATTCGTTACGCAATGCTATCGCGTATTTCGGATGGCTTTTTTCTATCCCGTCAAAAACAATTGTATCGGAATAATCCATATATTCACTATACCTTTTCTCAGACGGCACATACGCAAGAACTACGTTATATTTTATATGTGGATATTTCTTCAACAATTCTTTCACTGTCGCGCGGGCATATGCATCAAATTTACCCTCGCATCCCATATAAAATGTATCTACACCGCAGTTTACTATTAAATCTTCAATCGCAGAGGATAATTTCTCCTTTATTTCCTCCGGCGTTTCCCTATGTCCGAAAAATGTACAAACTCGCATATCTACCACCTCTGCTTTATTATACAGTAAACAAATCATAAAATCAATACTAATAGTAGTTGATAACAACTATTTGTTTGTTCATATTTGACGAGATAACATCTATACTAATAGTAAGATTTGTTTACTGACAGAGAGGATATTTTTTATGAATCTCAAACCAATAGGAAAAGCCATAAAAAAATACAGGCAACTTCATGGATTACGCCAAGAGCAGTTAGCGGAAATGAGTGGGTTGAGTACAAATTATATCGGAATGCTTGAGCGCGGAGAAAAAACTCCCTCTCTTGAAACATTTCTCACCATCGCCACATCTCTCGCTGTTTCCGCAGATATGCTTCTCGAGGACATATTGTATAACGGATATCGCGTAAAAGACAGCCTTCTCTCTGATAAACTAAATTGTATATCGACTAAAGACCGAGAAAAGATATATGATGTGATTGATGTAATGCTTAAACATTCAGAAATAAAAAATCCCAGAAAAACAGGAGACAGATAACCGATATGATTATCTGTCTCCTATATTTATTTATATACGGTCGTTTTCACGAAGATTTGGCAAAATCATGGCAGAAAACTGGCAGAAACTTGGCACCGCAAAAATTAAATTTTGTGATAATATAATAGCAAACCTGAAAACCGCACACTTTTCCGGTGTGCGCTTCTTGTTTGTCGAGCAGAGAGGAGAGATGAAAATGACATAGAAAATAACATAGAAAACAATTGAAAAAGAAATGAAACTATACTATAATGAAAGGAGGAACGAAATGAGCTTATACGATATGCTGTTTTTAGCAGGCTTTAACGGAGAAGATTTCTCTCCGGAGGTTTCCATCAGTAAAAATTTCAAGCACTGGGTAAGTTTAGATGATGAAAAGCGTTGCTTTGATTGTGGTGAAAACCACGGAAAGATATGGGGAATGAATGAGCCAGCCAAACCAAAACCACCCATACATCCATGGGACAGGTGTAAAATACAGCCTATGCAAGCAATTAAAGCCGGGACTGCTACTTTAAACAAAGCAAATGGTGCGGATTGGTCGTTGAAGCACAAAGGCTTGTTACCGGAATATTATATCACTCCGGACGAGCTGGAGTCTTACGGTTGGAGAAGCGGTAAAAAAGTATCAAAATTCGTGTCTGGCAAAATGTTTTTCAAAGGCATTTATAACGATCGAAATCTTCATTTGCCGCGGAAGCCCGGACGGATATGGTATGAAGCCGACATAAATTACACCGGCGGAAAAAGAAAAAAGCAACGAATTGTATGGTCTAACGACGGACTTATTTTTGTTACATACGACCACTATGAAACTTTTTACGAGATTATATAAAGGAGGCATAAGAAAATGGAAGAAATACGCCACGCAACGCTTGATCTCAGCGGATGCAAAACCTTATGGGATTTACACACCCGGATACAGAAGTCATTAGATTTTCCGGATTATTACGGAAAAAACTGGGATGCGTTCTGGGACTGTCTGAGTGTTGATTGTGAGTATAACTTTATTACGGTGACCGGAGAATCTAAGGTTGCGAGTATACTTGACAGCAGCGTTGCGAAAATGAATGAAATCTTAGAAGAAAACAAACAGTACTGGCACGGGTATTTCGATTATGAAATAATCGATTGAGTATTCCTATCAGAGCGAAATACAGTACAAGTTATTACATCATTCCAAAAAACAGGAGACAGATAACCGATATGATTATCTGTCTCCTGTATTTATGTTTTTTACGTCGGAATGGCGTTGCAAAATTAAACGCTGAGCGACAGCCCGCGCTTTTCGGTTTCTTCGCGGAGGATTTTGCGAAGAACGGTAAGTGTATCCTCCATTTTGTCGTTTACGAGGACATAGTCGTAATGGCGCGACATTTCTTCTTCGTATTCATATCTCTTAAGACGGAGGTCAATATCCTTTTCTCCGCGGCCGATAAGGCGCTCACGGAGGACTTCTTTGTTTTTCGGTTTTAAGTAAATTGCCACAACATCGGGCAGTATCTTTTTGAGGTTGAGCGTTCCCTCAACGTCAATGTCTTTGATAAGAACCTTGCCCTCGGCTGTCTTTTCCTCAAGAATTTTGCGGCTGGAGCCGTACATATTCCCGTGTATCGGGCAGGTTTCAAGCATCTCACCGCGCTCGACCATTGCGTCAAACTCCTCGCGCGTCACAAAGAAGTAAGGTCTTCCCTGCTCCTCACCCGGACGCATTGCGCGTGTGGAAACAGTGGTCATAAGCGTGAGATTGTTAAATTCAGAGAGAAGCTCATTTATAATTGTGTTTTTGCCTACCCCGGCGCTTCCGGACATAATAATAAGCATAATTACAACTTCCTTTCACTGCGTTTAAAGTGCAAAGCAAAATATAATAAAATCAAAATGCACTGCATTTTGCACCTTGCCTCTTCACTCTTCCATTTTCCCTCTTACTTGTCTGATTTTATTCAGACTTGCACCTCATATTAAAACAGTTGTATATATAATACATTATTTTCTGCTGTAAATCAAGCAAAAACGTCGATTTTATGCTTGTAAGCGAAAAAGAATTATGTTATACTTAATAATGATTATATTGGGTTATTATGCTTAAACCGAGGGGTTCGTCTCTCCTCGGCTCATCGAAGGGAGAATGAAAAATGAAACGGATTGCAGCAGTGCTTTTAATACTTCTGACAAGCTGTTCCTTTTCCTGCCCCGTATCGGCGATACCGCCGAAAGAAACTAAAACGCTTATCTGCCTTGACCGGGAATACAACTTCCGGGCAAGAGAGGAATATCTTTCCGTGTGCAGCTCATCCGACCATTCGGCAATGATACGTCCCGACGGTTCATTGTGGATGTTCGGCGGAAATTACGAAGGGCAGCTTGGTATAGGCGATATACGCTATTCATATAATGCACCGATAAAGGTTATGGAAAACGTAGAAAAGGTCAAGCTTAATGACGATATAACCATTGTCATTAAGCGCGACGGCAGCGTGTGGGGCTTTGGCAGAGATATTGCAAGCACTCCGAAAAAGCTTCTTCAGAATGCCGTGGACGCTGCGGCAGATGTCGGCGCACTTGGTTATATAACCTCAGACGGCCGTGCATATCTCGCCCCTATCGGCGGTGCAGGAAGGCTTGACATTGCAGAAAACGCAGAGGAGATTTTTGTTGAATACAACGAGCTTGAAGGACAGGGTTTTTCTCAGGACAGCAGTGAAGAGGCACCCGCCGGACAGGCTTTCTACTATTTTGTTATCATAAAGCATAAGGACGGCACGGTTTGTGAATATGCCGTTGACGAAAACGACAAGGTCACGCGCCGGCTTCTTGCGGAAGATGTGCGCGATGTTTCTCTCAATACCTCAACTGCGGCATACCTTACCATTGTAAAGAAAGACGGAACCGTTATGTACGGTACGGCGCGAGGCGGGCTTAAGTCGGTTAATGTGCCGGGATGTAAAGAAGCTCTTGCCTCGCCGGAGGGACTGTTTGTCCTCAAGGACAACAAGACGCTCTGGAACATCGACAAAAACCTGCAGTACGGCGAAAAGGTAAAGCTCTTTTCCCTTCCTCAGGCGCGCACGGCGTTTATGATATATACGAATAACTCTATTGAGCTTGGCAGTACGGTGCGGGCGGATATTGATGCTTTCAACGCGATAAACCGCGCCGGAATAAAGTGCTATAATATGCCGATGTATGACGATATTTATAAAAAAACAATGGAAATCGTCGGCAATGAAACCGATAAGTACGTTCAGGCAAAGCTTGTGTGCCAGTGGATAGTAGACCGCATAACATATGAGTTTAACGACCACGACCAGAGCGGCGTTGAGGGCTTCCGTCAGGGTACGGGCGTATGTGCGGCATACTCAAATCTCGCGCAGATAATGCTTTCCTATCTCGATATTCCGATTGCGGATATAAACGGAGAGCGGCACGCGTGGAATATTGCAATCATTGACGGTGTTGCGGTGTTTATTGACCTTACGAATGCAGACTATAACCCCATAGGATATATGTTTGACTATCCGGCACTTACATCCGCAAAAACTATGTGCTCGAATACTTACAGGGAAACGCCGTATGACGACTGGGCGGCAACGGAAATCCGCGGAGCATATGATTACGGACTTATTGATGAACCGCTCAATTCGGATATGCGGACTCCGATAAACCGCTTGCAGTTCTGTTCTCTTGTGCGTGCCGTTATTGAGCAGGCAAAGGGAAAAGACATAGATAAGCTTATATCAGAGCTTGGAAAAAGCAGTGTAAAGGTGAGCTTTAAAGACACAACGAATAAGGACGTTGCCGCACTTTGCCGGCTTGGAATTATAAACGGCACGAGTGAGACGACGTTTGCACCAAAAGATAATCTGACGCGTGAGCAGGCGGCAAAGATTATGCGAGGGCTCGCCGAAACGCTCGGGCAGGATGTTTCTGCACCCACCCCGCGCTTTTCTGACAGCGGAAAGATTTCGTCGTGGGCGATTCCCGGTGTGTCATTTGTGGCGCACAACGGTATAATGAAGGGGAAAACAAATGGCTTTGCCCCGCTTGATACGCTTACCACGCAGGAAGCAATAATTCTCTGCTTCCGGTATTTCGGAAATGTAAAACAGTAAATTGCAGCCTATAAGGAGGTATTTATATATGAAATATTTTGTTATGCTCGGCGACGGTATGGCAGACCGTCCGATTGCAGAGCTTTCCGGTAAAACTCCGCTTGGCGCGGCAGTAAAGCCGACGATGGATTTTATATCAGAAAACGGTCATCTCGGTCTTGCAAACACTCTTTTTGAGGGTATGCCGACAGGCAGCGATATAGCCAACCTCTGTGTTTTCGGTTATGATCCGAAAAAGTATTATACCGGCAGAAGCCCGATTGAGGCACTTGGTCTTAACATTCCGCTCTCCGATGACGACACGGTTTTTCGCTTGAATCTTGTCAGCATTTCAACCGACGGTGATTTTGAGAACAAAACGATGCTCGACCACAGCTCGGATAAGATAACAAACGAAGAGGCATATGAGCTTCTTGATGCATTGCGCGAACGGTTTGGCACCGAAAAACGCAAATTTTACCGCGGCGTGAGCTACCGCCACATTATGATATGGAGCGGGATAGACTATAACTACACGATGATGCCGCCGCACGATATTTTAGGGCAGAAGATTACGGATTATCTTCCCGGCGGACCGTACGGCGAAGAGGTTCTTGCAATGATGCGTGAAAGCTACGAGCTTTTAATGGCGCATCCGGTAAACATTGCGAGAATGGAGCGAGGGCTTCGTCCGGCAAACTGCCTGTGGCTCTGGGGTGAGGGCACGCGCCCGCAGCTTACATCCTTTGCGGATGAGCACAAAATCTCCGGTGCTGTAATCACGGCAGTTCCGCTAATAACCGGTCTTGCGCTCGGTATCGGGCTTGATACCTATGAGGTGCCGGATGCAACCGGTGATTATTACACAAACTATTCCGGAAAGGCAGATGCCTGCATAAAGGCATTTTCTGACGGCCATGACTTTGTTTTCTGCCACGTTGAAGCACCGGATGAGTGCGGCCACGACGGTGACACGGAGCTCAAGGTAAAATCAATTGAGAAAATTGATGCCGAAATCCTTTCTCCGGTGAAGGAATATCTTGACAAATCGGGAGAGGACTATCGCATACTTCTCATGCCGGACCATCCGACGCCGATCGAGGAGAGAACACATGTTATCGCTCCGGTTCCGTATGTAATGTACGGCGCGGGGATAACGGAAAAGAGCGGGCTTCCGTATACTGAGGCAGACGCAGAAAAAACGGGGAATTTTGTTCCCTATGCATACAACATTATGAAGAGCTTTATTTCGGAATAAGAGAGGAAGATAAAAATGGCAAACGATAAGAAAGTTGAACAGATAACCGATATGGAGGTAGACTTTGCGCAATGGTTTACCGATGTGTGCAGAAAGGCAGAGCTCATTGATTATTCGTCAATAAAGGGCGTGTTTATTTATCGTCCTTACGGCTATGCTATCTGGGAAAACATCCAGGCGATTATGGATAAGGAATTCAAAAAGCAAGGCGTGGAAAACGTTTATATGCCCCTGCTTATTCCGGAATCCCTTCTTCAGAAGGAGAAGGACCACGTTGAGGGCTTTGCACCGGAGTGTGCATGGGTTACAACCGGCGGCGCGGATAAGCTTGAAGAAAGATATGCAATCCGCCCGACGTCGGAAACTCTTTTCTGTGAGCATTTTGCAAATGTTCTCCAGTCCCACCGCGATCTTCCGATGAAGTATAACCAGTGGTGCAGTGTTCTTCGCTGGGAAAAGACATCCCGTCCGTTCCTCCGCCACCGCGAGTTCCTCTGGCAGGAGGGGCATACCATTCATGCAACAGCGGAGGAAGCAGAGGAATTTACACAGACTATGCTCGGTGTCTATGCCGATTTCTGTGAGAACGTTCTTGCAATGCCGGTTACCCGCGGACAGAAGACCGAGAAGGAAAAGTTCAAGGGCGCGGTTTCAACATATACAATTGAATGTATGATGCATGACCGCAAGGCTCTTCAGGCGGGAACGTCACATTATTTCGGTGACGGATTTGCAAAGCAGTTTGAGATAGAGTTTGCAGACAAAAACAATAAAAAGACAAATCCCCACGGAACATCATGGGGTGTTTCAACACGTCTTATCGGCGGCATTATCATGACACACGGCGACAACAACGGTCTTGTGCTTCCGCCGAAGGTTGCGCCAATTCAGGCAGTTATCATTCCGATTGCAGCTCACAAGGGCGGCGTGCTTGAAGCGGCAGATAAGCTTCTTGCAACGCTCTCTGATGCGGGAATACGCACAAAGTGCGATACAAGCGACAATTCTGCCGGCTGGAAGTTTGCAGAATATGAGATGAAGGGTGTGCCGGTAAGAATTGAGCTTGGTCCGCGCGACCTTGAAGCAGGGCAGTGCGTGCTCGTTTCCCGCGTAACCCGTGAGAAGAAGGTTGTAAGCCTTGACAATATTGTAGAAGAAATAAACCGCGCGCTTGAAGAGGTACACAGCGCATTGTACGAAAAGGCACTCCGCAACCGTGAGGAGCATACCTATACTGCGACAACCTTTGAAGAAATGAAGGAAATTGCCGCCACAAAGACAGGCTTTGTAAAGACGATGTGGTGCGGAGATTTAGAGTGCGAAATGCGCGTCAAGGAAGAAGCGGGAATGACAAGCCGTTGCATCCCCTTTGAGCAGGAGCATATCTCCGATGTCTGCCCCATCTGCGGCAAACCCGCAAAGCATATGATTTACTGGGGAGTAGCGTATTAATGTCAAAAAGAGCAGGCTCTTTTTGAAGTGATTTGCGCTCTGCTGTGCGCACTCGCAAACTCGCACACTTGCAGAGCGAGGAGTGAATTTTTCAAGGCGCATGTCCTTGAAAAATTCTTATTGGAATTATTTCGCGCCATATTTGGCGCGAAACTCTACGAGGTGTTTTTATGTCTACATTAAAAAACAGGCTGACGGCGATTGTTGAAGAAGCCTTTGCCGCGGCGGGATATAATAAGGAGCTTGGTGCGGTTACGTTTTCTGACCGTCCCGACCTTTGCCAGTTTCAGTGCAACGGTGCGTTGACCGGCGCAAAGATTCACAGAAAAAGCCCGATGATGATTGCGAACGACGTGCTCCCCAATCTTTCGGAAAACGAGATATTCAAAAGCGTAACGGTTGCACCGCCGGGATTTATCAATATGATTCTTTCCGATGAGTTTATTGCGGAGGAAGCAGAGAAAATGGCAGAAAGCGACCGCCTTGCACTTCCGGTTACGGAAAAAAAGACAATCGTGGTGGACTATGGCGGACCAAACGTTGCAAAGCCGCTTCACGTAGGCCATCTCCGTGCCGCGATTATCGGTGAGACGCTCAAGCGCCTTGCCCGTTTTCTCGGCAATGACGTAATCGGTGACGTTCACCTTGGCGACTGGGGACTTCAAATGGGGCTTATCATCTCCGAGCTTTACCGCGAACAGCCCTCTCTTTGCTACTTCGATGAAAATTACACGGGTGAATATCCGGCAGAATCGCCTGTCACGATTGACGACCTTTCACGTCTTTATCCGCAGGCATCTGCGCGCTCAAAAGAGGATGAAGAGTTCCGCATGGCAGCCATGCAGGCAACGAAGGAGCTTCAGAACGGCCGCGCCGGATACGTTGCGCTGTGGAGAAAATTCCTTGAGGTCTCCGTGGCAGACCTTAAGCGCAGCTATGCACGCCTTGGCGTTGACTTTGACAAGTGGCTCGGAGAGAGCGATGCAGATCCGTATGTTGCACCGCTTCTCAAAATACTCGATGATAAAAAGCTCACATATTTAAGTGACGGTGCGCTTATCGCGGATGTTGCCGAAGAGACCGATGAAGAGCCGATGCCGCCGGTTATCATCAGCAAGAGTGACGGGAGCCAGCTCTATGCAACAACCGACCTTGCAACGATTATCCAGCGCGCAGAGGATTTTAACCCCAACGAGATATGGTATGTTGTAGACAGCCGTCAGTCGATGCACTTCAAGCAGGTTTTCCGCCTTGCAAAGAAGGCAGGTCTTGTAGATGACGATACGGTGCTTTACCACGTCGGATTCGGTACGATGAACGGAAGCGACGGCAAGCCTTATAAAACGCGTGAGGGCGGAGTTATGAGCCTTTCTGTGCTTATTGATTCTGCAAAGGCGGCAGCAAAAGAGAGAATTGAAGCTTCTGAGGTTGCAAAGGATTTGACTGATGCCGAGCGTGACGATGTTGCCGAGAAGATAGGCATTGCGGCGATAAAGTTCGGTGATCTTATAAACCACCGCGCCCGTGACTATATCTTCGACCTTGACCGTTTCCTTGCAACAGAAGGAAAAACCGGACCGTATCTTCAGTATACGGTTGTGCGTATAACAAGCCTTCTCAACAAGGCGATGGCGGCAAACGCCGCTCCCGGAAAGCTTCTTCCCCCGCAGAGCGATACTGAGCGCGAACTTCTTATAAAGCTTTTCTCCGTCGGAGATGTGCTTTTGCGCGCGTTTGAGGATAAAGCCCCCAACGCAATTTGTGAGGTTATGTTCGACATAGCAGGGCTTTTCAACCGCTTCTATTTTGAAAACAAAATTCTCGCACAGGAGAACGAAGAAATCCGCGCATCATGGCTCGGTATTATTGAGCTTGTAAGAAGAATGCTTCTTATGCTTCTGGATATCTTCTCAACAGACGTACCGGAAAAGATGTAAGTTTCAGTGAGGCTTATTTATGACTAACACAAACTCAATTTCACAGCCGATATTTTCAAATCGTGCTCTCGTTTCACTTGCGGTTCCGATAGTGCTTGATGCGCTTCTTGCAATTGTTGCGGGAATTGCTGACTCATCAATGGTTTCTACGGCGGGCGAGGCGGCTGTCAGCGCAATTTCACTTGTTGACTCGTTGAACATCATGTTTATTCTTATGTTCAATGCTATGACGACCGGCGGTGTTGTCGTAACGTCGCAGTATATCGGAAGCCGTAACATAGAGAGGGCAAAATGCAGTGCAAATCAGCTTCTGTATGCATCCGCTGCAATTGCAACAGTGCTTATGGTTCTTCTTTTGTGTTTTATTCCGCAGATTATAGGTCTCGTTTACGGAACGCTTGAAGCAGAGGTATTTAAAAACGCAAAAACATACTTTTTCTGGACTCTTTTAGGATATCCGTTTTTCGCAATAGGAAGCTCGTCTACGGCACTCTTGCGTGCTCAGGCAAAAAGCGGAGCGGCGCTTATGCTTACCGGTGCCGTTAATCTCCTGAATGTTATCGGAAACGCCGTACTTATTTTTGGTTTTGACCTCGGTGTTGCGGGTGCCGCTATTTCCACGACGTTTTCACGTATAGTATGGGCAGCGGTTGGCCTTATAATGCTTCACAACAAGGATTTACAGGTGCATTTTGAAAATCTTCTGAAGTTCAAGCTTGATTTTGATATTTTGCGCCGCGTGTTCAATATCGGCGGAGCAAACGGTCTTGAAAACGGTCTCTTCCAGATGGGAAAGCTCCTTGTTGCGAGCCTTGTTTCCTCTTTCGGAACAATTGCAATCGCGGCAAACTCCGTTGCAAACACGCTCTGCAACATCGGTTGGACAACCATCGGTGCCTTTGGTACGGTGCTTCTCACCGTTGTCGGGCAGTGTATGGGTGCGCGCGAGCCTGAGCAGGCAAAAATGTATACGAAAAAGCTCGTAAGCTTTTGCATAATTCTTACATTTGTACTTTTCGGAAGCGTTTTTCTTTTCAGAAATCAGCTTGTCGGCATATTCGATTTTGGCGAGGAAGCGCTTCGTGAGTCGGCAAGAATAACCGGTGCCGGTGCGCTTCTTACCATCTGCTCGGTGTATGCGTGGTCGTTTGTTCCGGTTGCTGCATACCGCGCCGCGGGCGATACGAAGTACGCCGTAATCCTTGCGGTGTCGAGTATGTTCACGTTCCGTGTCGGGCTGTCGTATCTCCTCGGGCATTTCTGCAATATGGGACTTCTCGGCGTGTGGATAGGAATGTGGGCAGACTGGACCTGCCGCACGATATTTAACCTTTTCCGATTCCGCAGCGGCAAATGGCTTACAAAAAGAGTTATTTAAATTTTTGAAATTTTTACCGGTAAAAAACTGCAATGTGTGTGTTTCTCACGCATTGCAGTTTTATTATGGCAAGTTTAAGAAAACCACCAACTTATTGATAAATTTGATAATAAATTTCTTGACGTTTTTATCGTTATGACGTATAATATAAATGCAGAGAGGCACACTGATTTTGAAAGGAGCATTTATATGTATAATATGTCTGTTGCGGGGATGATGAATTCAATGATTCCGATTACCCGATTTAACAAAGGTGAAGCAACAAAAATTTTTGAGGAAGTTGAGCTTTCCGGTACTAAAATAGTTGTTAAGAACAATAAGCCTGCGTGTGTTCTTGTTTCACCCTCGCAGTATGAAAAGCTTATGGAAATGATTTCCGATTATATGCTTGTTGTTGAAGCTGAAAAACGAGTGGCTGACAGCAAACCGGAGGATAATATTTCGCATGAAGAGATGTTAGCTGAACTCGGTATCTCGCGAGAGGAATTAAACAAAATAGATGTAGAAATCGAATAATAAGGGAGCCTTTTGTCATGGAATGGAAGATAGAATACATCAAAGAGGCTCAGCGTGATTTAAAAGAACTTGATGCATATAGCCGCAAGCTGATTTTGAAGGCGATTGAAAAAACAGCCCTACATCCGCTTCCGCCTCCGGATGGTATAGGAAAGGCGCTCGGGAATCATTCTGCCGCTAAATTGAGTGGTTATTACAAAATAAAGCTACGTAATCTCGGGTATCGTATTGTGTATGGATTGGTGAGAGAAAATAACGTTATGAAAATTATTGTTATTTCAATTCGAAACGACGAGCTTGTATACCGAGAAGCCGAACGAAGAATAAAAAAATTGATGAAATAGAATATTTTACCGGTAAAAAACTGCGATGTGTGTATTTTTCACGCATCGCAGTTTTTGGTCATTTGGCATAGATTGGTATGTATTATGGGCGGATATAATTATTATGGTAGAATTATGTTGTTTGTGCTGTGTATTAAGCAAAAATAACAGCTAAAATAAAGGCGACTATGATATAAATTAATGCTGCAACAAAAGGCTTTTTGCTAAAGGGGATTTTAATCTCAGAATTTTCATCGATTTCTTTATTAGTGATTTCTGAAATCAGCTTCAGCATTATTTTACCATTGTCTACTGGGGAGAAAAGTATGTTGAGATGTCCGCCATCTTTGGTTTTGATTTCCAGCGAAGGGACAAGTGTTCTCCATAAAAGGCAAGCCTCCATAATAGCATAAGCTATTATGTATGATGGTTCAAGCACCGCCGCGAGAAGTCCTACAGCAAATATAAACATATCCAATAAAGCAATAGTAGCGTACTGCTTATATTCAAAAGAGATGATATCAGATACATTTATTTGTTTATTAAGATATTTTTTACTGAGCATTCTTGATTTACATTTTGCATATGTACTTAAGATATTGTTTTTTACGGTTACAGTTGTATTTATTTTAGTAGACATGAATCTAAAAGTGAGCTTATCAACAATAAACTGATATGTACTTTCTGATATGTTATTGTTTGAAACATTGTCAAAGTCATTAATTTCTGTTGTACCCGATTTTCTAGAAAATTTAGTTCCACAATGCTTGCAGAAGTTTTCTTCCGATAAAATTTTTTTTCCACAATTTGTACAATACTTATACATAATTTCCTCCTTAAGCTTAACTATTTAAATGTAAAATAGTATGTTTCCGTTTCGTTTAATTTTTTTCCTTGGTTTTTTTCAAAGTTTTTCATGACCGGATTTTTCCATGTGTCGCTTTCAAAATCTTCACAATATGAAGCGAAAACAGCCATATACTCAATATCTGCGTCTTCAAATGTATATGAATACTTGTTTGATTCATATGGGCTGATATTCTCTAAAGCTATATAAGTTATATAGTTAGAATCCATCTCATACATACCGCATAGTTTTATGGGATATCCTTCGCTGTCCCACGCTAAAACTGCAATAGTAGCCTTTCTGAAATCTATTCCGGTTAGATTTTCAATTTCAAAAGATACATCTATATAGCCTGACCAAAAACTTTCTTGAATTGAAATTTCTTTTACTACGACAGGCAACTCGGTTCCTGAGTTATTAGTGTATTCAATATCGCTTGCATTAAAATTCAGGCTCATTATAAAAAATATAACCACGATGATTATCGGTATACCTATAATCCATAGTTTCTTTTTGGATTTATCCAATACTTTTTCATCATCACAGAGGCTATTTGAAGTTTGCTCTATAGTTTCGCTTGTTTGTAATGAGGTTCCGCATTTTTCACAATATAAAGCGGAAACATCATTCTCTTTGCCACAATTTGGACAATACATAGGATTTTCCTCCTCGTTTGTATGATATTATTCCTTTTTATTTGTTAACTTTAAGCATTTTTTATTACGAAACTCGTTTCTTTTAGATAGATTGCCAAGGTATTATATAATCTCAATACTAAGTCGGTTCTTTCATAAACATATTGTATTTTTTATTGATACGAAATGTCTATAATAAAACATTAACTATAGTTGGTATGGATGCAATAATCGGGAAAAGTTTATTATTCTGTAAATTTCATATTTCTCATTATTATCCCCCTTTTTTCAGAGAATGTAGTTTCACAGTAATAAAAAATGCGCCTACCGAAGCAGGCGCATAAAAAACGCAAACCCCGATAGTCGCTAAACAATTCTCAACAAAAGAGGATAAACTCCCACAATCACAGAGCAGAATTTGCGTTTTTATCAAATTCGATCTGTGATTATGAAAAGCATAGAGAAAAATCTCTATATAATAGAATATAGAGTTCACCCATTATTTTGTTGAATTAATTGTTTAGCATAGTTATAATAACATATTTTTTGTATTTTATCAAGCTTTAGTGCAAAATTATATTGTCGTTTATGAAATTTTTACCGGTAAAAAACTGCGATGTGTGTATCTTTCACGCATCGCAGTTTTTGGTTTGGAAGTTAAAGCTCAAATTTCCGTTTACGGCAAAATATCCGAAAAAAATCTGCATATATTAAACTTCGGAAAGGAGGTAAATATGCAAAAAACAAAAAAATCTTTGAAAATTTTTGCCGCTTTTATAATTTCTTTTTCATTTATAATAACGGCAAAAGCAGCAGACAAGCTTGTCCCCCTCGGTCACACAACCGGTATAAAGCTTTTATGTGACGGTGCGATTGTAACCGAGCTTTCGGACAATGTTCCGGAAAATCCGTGCAGAGCCGCAGGAATAGCACCCGGCGATGTTATCAAAAGCGTTGACGGAAATGCAGTAACCTCAAATGACGATCTTCGCCGGATGGTGACTGAAAGCGAAGGGCGTGAGATGACGGTCGAATATGTGCGGCAAGGAGAGGTAAAGGCGGTTAAGGTAACTCCCGTAAAGGCGGAGGACGGAAAATATGCGCTCGGAATCCGCATCCGCGACAGCGTTGCCGGAATAGGGACACTCACCTATTATAATCCCGAGAACAAAACCTACGGCGCGCTGGGGCACGGCGTAACGGAAAGCGACACAAATGTTCTCATTCCCCCTCAGCGCGGTGCTCTTATGAAGTCGAAGGTAGAAAGCGTTGTGCAAGGCGGTCCCGGAAATCCGGGTGAGCTTCGCGGTGAATATGACCTGACGAATGATTATGCCGATATTGAAAAGAATACGGAGAGCGGGATATTCGGAAAAATCAAGGACAGCGCAGAATTTGAAAAGATGGCGCAGTACCCGATAGCAAATAAAAACGAAATCAAGCGTGGAAAAGCGACCATTCTTTCAAACGTTGAAGGCGATGAAGTTAAAGAATACGAAATTGAGATAACAAGCATATATTTTGACGGCGAAAAGACAAAAAATATGCTTGTCCGTGCAACCGATCCCGAGCTTATTGCAAAAACAGGCGGAATTGTTCGCGGGATGTCAGGTAGTCCAATCATCCAGGACGGAAAAATCGTGGGTGCAATAACGCATGTTTTAGTAAACAATCCGCAAAAAGGATATGCAATTTTTATAGAAAATATGCTTGACGCCGCAGCGTAAAGAGGCAAAAATAGTTATGAGCAAGCGGGAAAAATTTCCGCTTGCTCATATGTGTTTTAATTAGAAATATCTCTTTAAAAGCCCCTCTAAACCTCTGCCGTGACGAGCTTCATCCCTTGCCATCTCATGGACGGTATCATGGATTGCATCCAGACCGTTCTTCTTTGCGCAAGCTGCAAGGTCAAACTTACCTGCTGTTGCACCGTATTCGCAATCTACGCGCCACTTGAGGTTATCCTTTGTTGTTGCCTTCATGTTCGGCTCAAGGTCCTCGCCGAGAAGCTCTGCAAACTTTGCAGCATGCTCTGCTTCCTCGTATGCTGCCTTTTCCCAGTAAAGACCGATTTCCGGATAGCCTTCACGATGTGCGATGCGTGCCATACAGAGGTACATACCTACTTCCGCGCACTCGCCGTTGAAGTTAGCCATAAGCTGCTCAAAGATGAACTTCTTATCCTCTTCGGAAATGTCGGGGTTGTTCTTTACGGTTTTGCCGTATACGCCATACTCATGCTCTGCAGCAAGAGCTGCGCCGTCTTCCATAACCTTGAACTTTTCTCCCGGAACCTTACATACCGGGCACTTTTCGGGAGCAGAGTCTCCCTCGTGGACATAACCGCAAACAGGACATACAAACTTTTTCATGATTTTTTCCTCCATATAAATAATTTTAATTTTAAACATTCTTGCAGTTTTTGCAGGTGCCGGAAAACAGAACACTGTGAAAATCGACATCTGCGCCGCTTGCTGCTGCTACTTTTTTATCCAGCTCGGAATCGTAGTCAAGCTCAATATCCGAGACAGAATGACAGTTTTTACATATCATATGATAATGAGGTAGTGCGTATCCGTCATAACGCTCCGTGCCATCACCTGCGTCAAACTTCATAATTTCACCGCTTGCCGCAAGCTCTGCAAGGTTGCGGTAAACCGTACCGAGGCTGATGTTGGGGATCTCCTGCCGCACCTCATCATAAATGCTGTTAGCGCTGGGATGACGCTTGGTGTTACGCAAGGCGTTCAGGATACATTCCCGCTGTCTGCTGTAACGCCGTTTCACTTCCATTTTCGCACCTCCTTAATGCAAGTAGTAATTATTACTGTTTATAGTATATCATAAATTTTTTGTTTGTCAACAGTTTTTTCAAAAAAATTCTGAAAAAAATAAAAAACATTTTGAGAGCGAAAAAAGAGTTGCAAAAGAAATACCTTTTACAACTCTGTACATTGCTGCGTTTAGTTTACTTTGTGCCGAAGATACGGTCGCCTGCGTCGCCGAGCCCGGGAACGATATATGCATTTTCGTTAAGCTTTTCATCAAGCGCCGCGACGTAAATATCAACGTCGGGATGATCTGCCTGAACCTTTGCAACTCCCTCAGGTGCGGAAACAAGGCACATAAGCTTTATCTGAGTGCAGCCCTTATCCTTGAGCATTGCAATAGCATCGGAAGCACTGCCGCCCGTTGCGAGCATCGGGTCGGTAACGATAACAAGGCGGTTCTGAATATCTTCCGGAAGCTTGCAATAGTAAAATACAGGCTTATGGGTTTCCTCGTTGCGGTAGAGGCCGATGTGCCCTACTTTTGCCACCGGAAGAAGAGTGAGAAGCCCGTCTACCATACCGATGCCTGCGCGCAGGATGGGAACAATGGCAAGCTTTTTGCCTGCGATCTCCTTTGCATTCATTTTGCACAGAGGAGTTTCGATTTCAACATCCTGAAGAGGAAGGTCACGCGTAATCTCATAACCCATAAGAAGAGAAATTTCGTTTAGAAGCTCGCGGAAGTCCTTTGAGCCGGTTTCTTTGCTTCGCATAATAGTCAGCTTGTGTTGGATAAGCGGATGGTCGATAATGTTAAGTTTTCCCATTTTTCACACGTCCTTTATTTCTCTTTTCTTATATTATACTACGTATTCGCAAATAAAACAATAAGAATTTTTATCTGTATACTTTCTTGTCACCGCGCGCTTTTGCCTGTTCCTCCATAGCTTTGACAGCAAGGTCTACTTTCATCCTGTCTATAGCCATCTCACACACACCGCCGTCGCAGATGAATATTTTGTCAAGTGAGCATTCGTGATCGTAATTATAGACGCAAAAAGCAAAATCGCATGTAACGTTCATTTTCTTCTCTTTCCTGCGGATTATCAAGCCCATAAAAAATTCCTCCCAAAAATAAAAAAAGTGTGGCTCAGAAAGAGCCACACATAAAAACGCAGTGACTCCTGTTTCTGAGTAAAGTTACCACACTTTTACTTAGACAAACTACGTATGACAGCATACCACAGCCCGTAAAACAAGAGTATACGCTTTTTAAGAGCATATACCGGGTGCGGAAATATCATACGCGTAATATTAAGTTAGTTAAATAAAAGTGTGGTAACATTATTTTACCACAACAAAAAGAAAAATACAATAATTTTCACAAAAAACAATCACCGGACAGGGTTAATATACGCCCTGTCCGGTGAAAATTTTTACTTATGATACAGTTTTTTTGTCTGATGGCGAGGCTCACACGTAAGGTTTATGCCAAGCTTGCGGTACACATCAAGATCAACCTGAGAGAGAATAACCGTCGAATGCACCTCCGTGTTTTTAAGCTCGGGGATAGCCTTCATTGCTCTTGCCGCGTCGGGGTTGTCTACCGCAGAGATCGCAAGGGCGATAAGCACCTCGTCGGTGTGAAGTCTCGGGTTGTGATTTCCGAGGTTCTCGGTCTTGAGGGTTTGTATGGGAGCTAAGA
>SVLF01000060.1 GCA_015068085.1 Oscillospiraceae bacterium | reverse complement strand
CATTGAAAAAGATGGAGACCTGATGCCACGCGGAACGGTGAAAAAGGCTATGGCTCATCTCACCGATGCGCTCGGCGTTGAGATTAAAAAGATAGATAAGGCTAAGCTTACAAAGCTTGAGTTTTCATCGGACAATACAGAGGTTGCGGAGATTGATGAAACCGGCGTGATAACCGCAAAGAAAAACGGAAGCGCCAAAATTACCGCTGAGGTCATATATGACGGCAAGGAGAAAACAGCAGAGTTAAACCTTGTGGTTGCAGATAAGGGTAAAAACCTTCTCGGTGAAGAATATAACGTGGATTTCAATTCCGACAAGTGGATATGGCTTAATTGGGAAAATCAGCCGGAGAAACCGGAAGCCTCGCAGTTTATGCGTACATATATCGGAACGGCGCCTACGGAAAATGATTCAAACAACCGTGCACTTGCAGTAACGTTTGACGGCAGCGTTGTGGCAGGGAAAAATCCGTCTCCGCTCTATTTTAAAAAAGATATGCGCCTTCCCGTTGAAACGGGAAAGCTTTATCAGCTTTCGTTCAAGGTAAAGGCTGATTTGAAAATCCCGAACGGCGCAGAGGATATGGGTATAGCGTTTGATATATATGATTATGCAAACCTTTCGTCAACAACATCGGTTGCGGGAATGGCGAGAACTGCAAGCATGACAAGCGAAGAGAACTGGAGAGAAAAATACAGCGAATGGGTGGAATATTCCGTACCTGTTGCTGCCCAGACGCTTGCCGATGCAAAAACAATGTATCTCTCCCCGCGCCTGCTTTTCCGTCCGGATGCGGATGACCTTGAAAAGACAGGCTTTGAGGGAACGGTATGGTTTGATGATTTTGAGCTTTGCGAGGTTGGATTTGCGGGCGTTGAGCTTGATATTGTGGGCAATATCAGCGCGGCAAATCAGTCTCCTCTTGATGTCCTGGTAAAGCCGAAAGCGTCAACGGGAACATATATTTCTCTTGATAAAAATTGTTTACCCGGTGCGGTGGAGTTTTCTACAAGCGATAAATATGTAATTCCGGTACCTGACAGTGCGGCGCGCGCAGAGACATATTCCGGCAGCGGAATATATTATGCCGCGGCGAAGGCTGTGCTCGGCGGAAAGAACGGAGAGGCAGAGCTTACGGCGCGGATGACGCTAAACGGAATAACGAGAAGTGCAAGCAAAACAGTTACAACAACAGATTTTCCGATAAAGCTTCTTTACGCCGAGGTTAAAACGTCTTCAAGTGAAGTTGACATTGATAAGACGGCAACGGCAATCGCGACAGGTTTCCTCTCAAACGGCGAGCCGGCGGATATGACAAGCGGCATAGTCGTTTACGGGACATCGACGCCTGAGATTATTACGGTGAGCGAGGACGGCACGGTAACACCTATCCGAGAAGGAGTGGGTACCGTTACTGCTACGCTGAGCCTTGGCGGTGAGCTTGTGTCGGCAACTGCGGACATAAAAGTTGTTGATACAACTCCGCTTGCAGAGGTTTCTCTTCCGGAAACCGGAACAGTCGGCGTTTTCCGCGATGCGAAGCTGCCCCTTTCCGGTATGATGGAAAGCGGATATCCCGCAAGCTTTGAAAATGCCGAGGTAAAGTGGAAGGTTGAAAAATGCAGCGCGCCGGAGTGTATTACAATTGACGCGGATGGAACGCTCCTCGGGCATACATTTGGTGAAACAGCAGAGGTTTTTGCGACGGTAACGCTCAACGGTGCTACAAAAACAACGAACAGATGTGTTGTAACAGTTGTCGAAGCAGATATGCGCGATGTGAATATTGATTTCACAAAGCAGAAAGTGACGAGAGTCCGCGATGCAAAGCTTGAGACCGACGGATGGGAGATAGATGCCGCAAAGACAACGGGAGTTTCTGCAAGCACTGTGTTCCGGAGTTTTGGATTCCAGGCGACCACTGCAGTGGACAACAATGTAACCATAAAAGTGAATGTTCCGTACGAGGGAATATATGCACTTGTCGTAAACGGTTTTTACATGCCGGCAGGTGCATCGGAAAGCGAAATTTATCTTGACGGGAATTTCGCGGGAAATTACAGCTATTATTACAGCGCCGGCGGTCTGGCAAAGAATGCATCAGGTCCGGCTGTGAGAATGAGAAGCTTTTATCTGAAAGCCGGTGTTCATGAGCTTACGTTCAGGGCAAAAAAAGCAGGCGGGACAACTGCATATCAGCAGCTTTCTGGAATTCGCCTTGCGGCAGAGCCGGATTATCCGGAGATAAAGAAAATTATAACTGATAAGGAAAAATATGAGCTTATCGTCGGAGATAATGCTTTGATTGATGTGATGCTTGGAATGAAGGACGGAACCCAATACGCATTACAGAAAACTCTTTCAGGAGAAGATGATCCGTATTCCTCTATTGCATTTGACGCAGAAGATGATGCCGTTATAAATGTTGATGAAAACGGAAAGATAACGGCGCTTGCGGCGGGAGAAACGACTGTGACGATAAGCGCAACGTTAAACGGCAAACCTTTTTCAAAGAAGATTCCCGTCAAGGTTGACGGAAGCAATATCGACGTTGCGGCTGTCAATACCGACAGAAGAACGTTCTATGCGGGCGAAAAGATAACGCTTGGCGTTAATGCAACTCTTGCAAGCGGGGCTAAGCTTCCTGAAGAAAAGCTTAGTGTTGCATGGTCAAGCGATAACACATCGGTCATAAGCTTTAACGGCAGTGAAATGACCGCAAAGGCAACCGGAAGTGCAAACATCAAGGGCGTTGTCACGTATTACGGAGGCACACTTGATGTTAAGGCGCAGGTGTTCGTTGAGAACGATCATTTCGGAGCTGTTGAAATTACGGCACCGACCTTTGTTATGAGACCGAACAGTGAAGGAATTGCCCTCACGGCGCGGGCAAAGACCTTCCTCGGCGCAGATGTTGATATGACGGATGCAGCTGTGGAATGGAAAAGTGAGAATGATGCGGTTGCGAAAGTAACTGCAGACGGATATGTTATGCCTGTTGCGGTCGGCGAAACAAAGGTATATGCAACGGTGACAATAAACGGCGTTGCTGCAAGCGGCGAGGCGACTGTTTCAGTACGCGAAGGAAAGGTTAAAAGAACGTACTATACCGACGAGATGGTTGCAGCGGCGCGTGAGAATGTCAAAAAGTATGCCTGGGCAAAGAGCCTGCGCGACACTGCGGTAAAGAACGCCGAAAAGTATCTTGATAAAACAGACTTTCTCTATCATATGATTCCGGGTGAAGGAATCCCGAGAACAAACCAGGTGGGACTTAAAGGCGATACATATTATCAGTATTGCCGCTACTGCGGAGTTAAGATCGGAGAAATAAACACGGTGTATCCGTGGATATCAGATCCGCTTAACAGACCGTGGAAGGTTCAGTGCCCGGAATGTAAACGTCTTTTCCCGTCAAATGATTTCGAGAGCTTCTATGAGCTTGGGCTTAATGAGCATGGAATATTCGATCGAGACCTTGCGCTTGAAAGACACAAGGAGCTTTTTGACGGCAAGACCTACGGCTACGGATACCTTAAAAATGACCTTTATGATGAGCTTACGGTAGATCCCTTCTGGAAAACTCAGGGAAAGGAAGTGCCGATAACTCACGGCTGGGATATAGATTATGAGCTTGAGGAAGCAAACGATGTCTGGGGCGTTGACGACGGCTTCGGCTATGACACGGGAAGGGTGTATGCACCCGGAACACTTCCGGAGGTTCATTCCTATATCGGGTATTACCATCAGTTTGCGCTCTGGAACTCGAGAAAGCATAACCCCGGTGCAATACAAACGGCGGTAGAAACGCTTCGCGATGCATATCTTTACACCGGTGATGAAAAATATGGACGTATCGGCGCAATAATGATGGACAGAATTGCCGATGTTTATCCGGATATGAACGCAAGAGCATTGTTTAAAGCGGATAAGACAAAGGTAAACCCGAACGGTTGGATATATGCAGGACCAAACGGCGGTGAAGCACGCGGCAAGATAATAGGTTCCATCTGGGAAACGAATATAGTCAACTACGCAACAGTTTCCTATGATGCCTTCTTCCCGATGTATGATGACCCGGAGGTAATAAAATTCCTGACGGAAAAGGCAATTGAATACGGCTATGAGGATAAGCTTGTGACGGATGAAAACGGAAACAAAACCGCCACAGGCGAGACACTACGACAGAATTTTGAGAACAATTATCTGCTTGAAGCATTCAAGGCGGTTAAGGAATCAAACTGCCGCGGAAACTTTGGTTCGCATCAGGCATCCCTTGCCTTTACTGCCGTTGTTATGGATACCGAGCCGCACACCAACGAGATGATGGACTGGCTCTTTACAAACGGAATAATGAATGCGACTTCCAATACGGGCGGTAACATCAGCGAGCGCATTGTCAACCAGGTTTCGCGTGACGGTCAGGGCAATGAGTCGGCACCGGGCTATAACAGAATCTGGGTGACGGAGCTTTCCGCCATTGCAGACACGCTCGGAAGATATGACGGTTACAAAGGAATGGATCTTTACGGTAATCCGAAGTATCTCGGTATGATAAAGTCATACGCGCCGCTCACGCTTGTTCGTCGCGGACTCGGCTCCATCGGCGACAGCGGAGCATACGGAGTGTATACGCCGCTTCCGGATGATGACAGCGTTATAATAAACGCGTTTAAGTATACAAAAGACCCTGAAATTGCACAACACCTGTATATGCTGAAGGGCGGAAACTTTGACGGCCTCCACTACGATATATTCACAAAGAATCCGGAGGACCTCGGAGAGGAAATGCAGGCGATTATTGATGAGTACGGAGAGTATCCGTATGATAAAAGCTCGCTTCTTACCGGTTACGGCTTCGCCGCTCTCCGCGCCGGACGCTGCATAATGCGGTGAATGTAGGCGTAATCAAGGATACTCAGCGCGATTTCTGGTTATATTTCGGCGGTGCGCTCTCGCATTCACACGCAGATGACTTAAATCTCGGAGTGGAAGCCTATGGAATGCCGATGACCTCGGATCTCGGATATCCGGAGAATGCAACCGATACGGATAGAAACCGCGCACAGTGGCAGAATGCAACGATAGCGCATAACACGGTTGTCGTAAACGAGGCATCTTCCCTTTCAACGGCAGAGCCGCAGAAACCGCTTCATTTTGATGCAAAGGACACACGCGTGAAGGTTATGGATATTGATTCCTCGGGTTCATATGCGGCAACGGATGAGTATCGAAGAACGGTTGTTATGGTTGACTATGACAGTGATGTTTCCTACGGAATTGACTTCTTCAAGATTCTCGGAGGAAATGACCATACCTATTCGTTCCATCCGATGAGCGCAGAAACACCGCAGCATTCGGATAATATCTCGTTTGTAACGCAGCCGACAGGAACATATGCCGGTGCGGATGTTGAATTCGGTCCTGACCCGAACACGGTCGGAGAAAATGCAAGTGTAAAGAACACGAATGTAACGTTGAAATATCCGCGCGGATACACATGGCTTTTCAACATTAAAAAAGCGGAAGAGCCCGGGGTGCGCGATTTCTGGCTCGATTATAAGATTGAAGACAGAGAAAAGCTTTCGCGCAACGGAAAGATGGATATGCATCTCCGCATGACAATGGTAAATGATTTTGCGCCGGATGAGATAACCCTTGCAAACGGTATGCCGCCGCGAAAGGCTGCGGATACACAACATGCAGAATATATGCTTGTCCGCCGCAAGGGAACAAACCTTAATACGCTGTTCACGACGGTCATTGAACCCTATAACGGCAAGCGCTATATCAAGTCAATTGAGAGTGTGCCGGTAACTGTTGTAAGTGGTAAAGAGGGAACATATGACAGCGCAAAGGCCGTTAAGGTTGAGCTTTGCGACGGACGCGTGGACTACATCGTATATTCGCAGAATAACAGCGTTACTTATAACGTGGGCGATGTTTTTGAATTCCGCGGCTTTGTCGGAGTTTATACCGTAAACGCTGATGGAGAAAACATATATTCATATGTGAACGACGGCGAAAAGATAGGAAGCATTGAAAATCTTGATGCGGCTATCGGAGGTAAGATAACGGATTTCACGCGTGAGCTTGAGCTTTCAAACTTTATCACGATAGAGACGGATTGTGAGATTTCAGATGCAAGCATTCTTGTAGACAGAATGATAAACGTAGAGCACGATGGCGTGGGCAACTCCTCATTTATGATAAAGAGCGCCGAGCTTATAGACTCAACGCACGTAAAACTCGGACTTGGATATGTAACCCCGATAGATTCATATGTTGATTATATGGATATGGAACTTGGGTATAAGTATGATGTTGAGGAAGGCGCAGTGTTCGAGATACCGATGTCCTATGAGGACAATGCGGCGCCGAAATTCAGTCCTGTCGGTGATCTTACCGTATCTGCCGGAAGCACGCTTAAGGTGACGGTTTCTGCATTAGCAGAAGACGGCGACGGCGCGATAACGTATTCGGCACGAACTCTCCCGCGCGGCGCAAGCTTCAACGGAGCAACAGCAACCTTCAGCTGGAAGCCGGACGGCTCGCAGATAGGTGAAAACCTTGTGGCAATTGATGCGCGTGACAGTTCCGGAAGAGTTGCAACGCAGTACTTTACCGTAACCGTCTATGGCTCTACAACCGGCAAGCCGGAACAGGATAATAACACGTCAACCGACAGCTCCGGAAGCACCGGAGATACCACCACACCGTCGGGCGGCGGTGGAGGAGGCGGTGGCGGCGGAGCCGCACCGACAGATAAGCCGGAGACCGGTGAAAATCAGACCGACAGTGACGGTGAAAGCGGAGAAGCAGGAGAAAATACTGATAACGCGGGCACGGAAGACGGAGCTCTCCGCTTCACCGATCTTGCAAGTCATACATGGGCAGAGGATGCGATAAACGAGCTTGCGACAGCCGGAATAATAAAGGGAACATCTGCAAGCACATTCTCTCCCGCAGCGAATATCACCCGTGCGGATTTCGCACTGCTTCTGGTGCGTGCATTTGACCTGAAATCAGACAACACCGAGAACTTCGCGGATGTTGATGTCTCTGATTACTTTGCACCGGAGCTTGCAATTGCACGAAATGCCGGAATTGTCGGTGGAATAGGCGATAATAAGTATGCGCCGCGTGACCATATAACCCGTCAGGATATGATGGTGATAGTTTACCGCGCATTGCAGAAACTCAACGTAGAGTTTGGCGATTTCGATGAACCGCAATATGAGGATTTTGAAAATGTCGCTGACTACGCAAAGGCCGCTGTTTCCGCACTTATCGGTGCGGGTCTCGTCAACGGCAAAAACGGGCGCATTGCACCGATAGATTATACAACGCGCGCTGAGGTTGCAGTACTTATCAAGAGAATTATGGATTACAAAGTAGTGGGCGATTCGTGAATCGCCCCTACAATGCGGATTTAAAACTGCAGCAGATATAGCTTTATGTTTTTGCATTTTGCAATTAATAAGTTATAAATCAAATAAAAACTGATTGATACAAATAGAAAGAGAGATAAAAATTATGATGAAGAGATTTATTGCATTGGTTCTTGCCGGTCTTATGATGCTCTCCCTTGCTGCTTGTGGCAACGGGGAAAAGGATACTAAGCTTGATGGTGCGGACGCATCGGAGCCGCTGAACAAAGATGACGTCATCACAATGATGGTTGAGTCTGCGGCAAGCTGGCCTGTGCGTGAGGACTGGAAAATCTGGGAATATATGCAGGAGGGATCGGGCGCCACGCTCAATATCCATGCTGTTCCCGGAACGGATGCAGTATCGAAGTATCCCCTTATGTTTGCAGATCGTGAGAATCTTCCGGATATCATTGCTTTCGGTGTAAGCAGTGAGCATACACCGTATGCCGGAGAAGGTATTATTGCTCTGGATGATCTTACGGAATATATGCCTAATTATAATGCATGGCTTGAATCCCTGACAGAAGAACAGTATGATCTTGCTGTCAAGACCCGCAAGCGTGCCGATGGTAAGGTTTACTACACTCCGGGAACGGGGCGTGAAGGCAAGACGCGTATGCGCGCGTGGCTTTACCGTGAGGATATCTTCAAAAAGCATAACCTGAAAGCACCGGAAACCTTTGACGAGCTTTATGAGGTTTGTAAGGAGCTTAAGGCCATTTACCCTGATTCTTACCCGTTCTGCACCCGCACTCTGAATTATCTTCTCAACATTCCCGGCTCATCCTTTGATAAGTGGTGGCGATATGGGGCGTATTATGACTTTGATGATGGGCAGTGGCGCTGGGGTGCAACGGAAGATACTGCGCTTGAGGTTGTCACCTTCTATAAAAAGCTTATCGACGAAAAACTTATGCCTGCAGATACGGCAACGCTTAAACCGTCTGCATGGGATGAACTTATCCTTACTGACAGAGGTTTTATATTCCCGCATCTTCAGCTTCGCATAGATTATTTCAATCAGCTTGCGCAGCAAAACGGTAATTCCGAGTTCAAAACCCAGGCTATGGTGCCACCGGTCGCAAATACCGACAAGGGTGTTGCGATGGTAGAACGCGGAGATGTCGAAATGATAGGCTTTTCCATTACGGATACCGGAAGAGCAGACGGAATTGCAAATGCCGCAAAGTTTATTGACTGGATGTATACCGATGAGGCAATGGAGCTTGTTTCCTGGGGTAAAGAGGGCGAGACGTATGAGGTTGTAAACGGCAAAAAGCAGTTTATCACCGATGAAAACGGAACGCTTCCCAACACTATGTACGGCTTCCAACTCTACGGAACATTCTGCCGTCTTGATCCGCTTGCTGCCGAAGCTTTGCAGACTGAGACCACGCTTGAAAGTGAGGATCTTGTCGTTGAACACACGCTCCCGAATTATCCGGTAACCCTCTGGCTTGATTTCAACGATGAGGAACAGGATATTATTGATATGTATAATACAGGTATTGCTACTTATACCGAACAGATGCTTCTCAAATTCATGCTTGGTCAGGAACCGCTTTCAAACTTCGATACCTTCAGAGAAACTCTTAAGGAAATGGGTGTTGATGAAGTCTTGAAGGCATATGAATCTGCTTACTCTCGCGTTAAATAGCGTTTTCGCAAAGACAAATCCGCTTGTAGTGAAGTGGACCTCAAAGTGCAGATAAAATTTAATATTAACTCAATTGTGAATGAGTTCGGTATTGTACCGGGCTCATTTCTCTTTTGCTTATTCTTGGCTTGGAGAAATGGGGTACAAACGTTCTTTTCCGCCGTCTTTCTGTTGACATAAAAGACGAAATATAATATACTGTACAGGTATATTTCACTGTTGGGAGATAAAAATGAAAATACAGCTTTCAGACCATTTCACCTATGGCAGACTTTTGCGGTTTGCGGCTCCGAGTGTGTTAATGATGATTTTCACATCCGTCTACAGCGTGGTGGACGGCTTCTTTGTGTCAAATTTCGCAGGTAAAACACCGTTTGCTGCGGTTAATCTTATATTTCCCTTTCTTATGATAGTTGCGACTGTCGGGTTCATTTTCGGAACAGGCGGGACAGCCATTGTTGCGAAAGCTTTCGGAGAGGGCGAGCGGGAGCATGCAAACAAATTATTTTCGCTGTTTGTGTATATTTCGTTCTTATTAGGAGTTCTTTTTGCTGTTCTTGGAATTATTTATATAGAGCCGATATCACGCCTTCTGGGAGCGGACGGAGCGCTTCTTGAAAACTGTGTTCTTTATGGACGCATCATTCTTCTTGCATTGCCGTTTTATGTTCTTCAGCTCATGTTTCAGACGTTTTTTGTCGCCGCAGAAAAACCAAAGCTCGGTCTTGCAGTTACTGTAAGTGCAGGAGTTACGAATATGATTCTTGATGCTGTTCTCGTGATTCTTCTTCCGCAGGAGCATAAGCTTGCGGGGGCTGCCGTTGCAACAGCAATGAGCCAGGTTATCGGCGGGGGCGTTCCGCTTGTGTATTTTGCAAGAGAGAACAGCAGTATTCTGCGTCTCGGGAAAACTCATTTTGACGGCGCGGCAATCCTCAAAGCCTGCACAAACGGCTCGTCCGAGTTTATGAGCAACGTTTCGATGAATGTTGTGGGGATGCTTTATAACATTCAGCTTTTGAAATATGCGGGAGAAGACGGTGTTGCGGCTTACGGCGTTATGATGTATGTCAGCTTCATTTTTGCCGCCGCATTCATCGGCTATTCAATCGGAACGTCACCCGTTATAAGCTATCATTTCGGAGCACAAAATTTAGATGAGCTTTCGTCGCTTCTGAAAAAAAGCGTTACGGTCATTTTGTGGGCAAGCGGCTTTATGGTGTTGGCGGGTGAAGTTCTTTCCCGTCCGCTGTCGGCGGTGTTTGTAGGGTATGATCGGGAGCTTCTGGAGCTTACGGTATCGGGGTTCCGTATTTTTGCGCTTTCATTTTTGTTTATGGGAATTGCGATTTTCGGCTCGGGGTTCTTTACGGCACTCAACGACGGATTAACGTCTGCGGTGATATCGTTTTTAAGAACGCTTGTTTTTCAGGTCGCTTTCGTTTTGATTCTTCCGCTTGTATGGGAGATTTTCGGCGTGTGGTTTTCAATTGTCGCAGCGGAGCTTATGGCGGCTGCGCTGACGGTTGTTTTTATCAAAATAAGGCAGAAGGATTATCTTTATTAAAAGAATGTTTTAACGGGAGGAAATTAAGTTGGCTGAGGTAAAGAACAGAAATGAGATTGAAGAGAAATACAAATGGTGTCTTGAGGATATTTTTTCTTCGGAGAATGAGTGGGAAAAGGCTGCCGGAGAAGTTGTCCGACAGGCAGAAAGCCTTTCGGAAATGACCGGAAAGGTGACAGACAGCGCAGAAAACCTATTCTCGGTGTTGTCAGCTCTTGATGAGATAGGTGAGAGCCTTCTCTCAGTTGTTGCATACGCGTGTATGCGCCGCGATGAGGATAACGGAGTTTCAAAGTATCGTGCAATGGCAGACCGTTGCGGAGATATAGAGAGCGAGGTGGCAAGCCAGCTCTCGTTTGTCGAGCCGGAGCTTGTTGCGGCGGGGCAGGAGAAAATCGCGGAATTTATGAAAGATAAGCCGGAGCTTTCGGTTTATCGTCACTTTTTTGATAATCTCTTCCGTGAAGCCGAGCATATTCTTGACGGCAAAAGTGAGAAAATTATCGCTATGAGCTCTCCTGTGGGAGAAGCCGCACATGACATATTTTCAGCAATGAACAATGCCGATATAAAATTCGGTGAAATCGAGGACGAGAACGGGAATCTGTGTGAGCTTACACACGGACGTTATTCGATTTTTATGGAGAGCGGAAACCGTCGTGTGCGCCGTGATGCATACGAGGCAATGTATAAGCAGTACAGAAGCTTTGAAAATGCTTTTGCCGCGATGTATGCCGGAAATGTGAAGGGAGACCTCTTTTATGCGCGTACGCGAGGTTATGGCTCATCGCTTCAGATGCGCCTTTCTGACAGCGCGGTTCCCGAAGCGGTGTATACAAGGCTTATTAACGACGTAAACGCCGGGCTTCCGGTGCTGGAGGATTACCTTGCATTGAGAAAGAAAGCTTTGGGGCTTGATGAGCTTTGTATGTATGATCTGTACACTCCCATTGTGCCGGAGGATAAGTCCGATATCCCGTTTGAGGATGCGTGTGAAATGGTTCTCGAAGCAGTAAAACCGCTTGGCGGGCAGTATGCAGCCGATATGCGCCGGGCTTTTTCCGAGCGTTGGATAGATGTTTACGAGAACAGGGGAAAAACTCCGGGAGCATATTCGTGGGGCGATAATACCCACCATCCGTATGTACTTCTTAATTATCAGGGAAGCCTTGAGGATGTTTTCACACTTGCGCATGAGATGGGACACGCAATGCATTCGTATTATACGAACAAAACTCAGCCTTCAATTTATCGGGATTATAAAATATTTGTTGCCGAGGTTGCAAGCACCGTAAACGAAAACCTCCTGCTTGAGTATCTTCTTCGTGATGCGGAAGGACAGCGCCGCGCATATCTGCTGACAAGAAAGGCGGAAGCAATCCGCACCACGTTTTACCGTCAGACGATGTTTGCTGAGTTTGAGAAAAAGGCTCATGCGATGTATGCCGACGGCGCAGCGCTTACTGCAGAAGCCTTGTGCAGGCTGTACGGTGAAATTAACAAAAAGTATTACGGAAGCGTCGCGGCATGCGATGAGAATATCGCGTATGAATGGGCGCGGATTCCGCATTTTTACACAAGCTTTTATGTGTATCAGTATGCTACGGGATTTGCCGCCGCATCAAGGATAAAGGAGCTTGTTATAAAGGATGCCGGAGCAGCAGAGAAATATATTGAATTTCTTCATGGCGGAAACTCCGATTATCCGCTGGAGCTTCTCAGAAAAGCCGGTGTTGACCTTACTTCAAGCGCACCGGCAAAGAGCGTAATTGAAGAGCTTCGCACAGCTGTGAATGAGCTTTCTTTGCTTTTGGACAAATAGATATCTCACCGACAAAACGCCTTTTGCGTAATATGTAGTAAAAGACATGGGAAAGGCGGTGTGTTGCGATGTGCCAGAGAAGCGGGAGTGTTTGCGTGATATGTGCAATAGCGCTTGCGATGGGTATTCTCGCGGGGGTGGTGTTTCCTTCGGGCTTTCTTGTGTTTGTGCTGTGCGTGTTGCTTATTGCAATAGGCGTGATTATGCTGTTATGACGGAGGTGCAGATTTGTGAAGATAGTTGTTGTGAAGGCGCCGAAATCCATTGCCGGAATACTTAAAAAAATGTTCGGAATAAAAAGTGAATAGAACCCGAAGACTGCCAAAAAGCCGAGGCTTTTTGGCAGTTCGTCGACTAAAGCAATAAATTGCGGCAGAAAGCGCATTTTTTGTTGACACTAAGCGGATTTCAGTATATAATGGTAAAGATGCAAAAAACGGAAGGATGAAAAAATATGCAGATAGTGAGCATAACTCTTACACAGCTTGCGAATATGTTTTTCTTTATGGCGATAGGCTATGTGTTCAGGAAAAAGAACATACTCGATATTTACGCGGGAGGAACGGTTTCGCGCTTGCTGGTAAACGTTTTTCTGCCGGCTATGGTTATCCGCTCGTTCTCAAGTAACTTCAAGCTTGATGTCATAAGCGATAAGCTGATGCTGATACTGTTCAGCACCGCAGTGCTTATAATTACGTCGGTTCTTGCAGTTTTTCTTGCAAAGATGTTTTCGAAAGACAAGGCAACTCAGGGAATTTACATATACAGCTTTGCTATTCCGAATCTCGGGTATATGGGATATCCGCTTGTTCAGGCAATTTTCGGAGAAGCTGCGCTTCTTGACACAATGGTGTATTGCCTGCCGTACAATATTTTCATTTACACAATCGGAATAAAGCTTCTCACATCGCAAAAAAATGCTTCTGTCTGGGGGTTGTTTAAAAATCCGTCCATTATCGCGATATTAGTCGGTGCATTTTTGGGGCTGTGTGATATAAAGCTTCCGGCGGCGGTGACCGGTATTCTTGATGCTGCAAACGCCTGTGTTTCTCCGTGTGCAATGATTCTTACGGGAACGGTTTTTGCCCGTATAAATATGAAAAGCGTGTTCACTGATTGGCGGTCATATGCCGCATCGGCGATCCGCCTGGTTATAATTCCGGTTATTGCGCTGTTTGTTATGCGCCTGCTTAAGGTGCCGGAAACATGGGTCTTGCCTTGCTTTGCAATTCTTGCAATGCCGCTCGGTGTAAACAGCGTTGTTTTTCCGGAAGCGTATGGCGGTGATGCCGAATCCGGAGCCAAGGTCTGCTTTATGGCGGCGATTCTCGGTGTTGTTACGATTCCGTTTATGTTTGCGTTGTTGTAAATTTGTTTGTCCATAAAATATTTACAATGTTTTGTTTGCAATTTGATAATATATTTGTTATAATGAATTAAATGTTATTATTAACAACATAGGAAAAAGAGGAGATAACGAAATGAAAAAGACAAGAATTTTATCACTTATCCTTGCAGCGGCAATGCTTTGTGCGCTTCTCTCCGGATGCATGGGCGGTAAAACCGTTATGAAAATCGGCGGTAATGCAATTTCTGAGGAAATTTACAGCGCTGCTCTTTCGTATGCAGACAATTTCTTCCAGCAGAGCTATGGCTTCTCAATGAAGGATGCGCTTGACAACGAGCTTTCCGAAGGAACAACAGGTGCCGATATGCTCAAGGAGCAGGCAGACGGTCTTGTAAAGGAGTTTGAGTCCGTTGTTCTTTATGCAAAGGATAAGGGCATTGAGCTTACAAAAGAGGAAAAAGCACAGATAAAAGAAGCTAAGGATGCTCAGGTCGAGTCTGCCGGCGGCAGAAAGGCTTTCCTTGACAGTATGGCAGAGACAGGCATGAACGAAGCTTTCTTTGATTACATTATGGAACGTCAGCAGATTTACTCCAAGCTTTACACAGAGCTCTTTACCGGCGAGGGTGAGTTCGCTCCTTCTGCAGACGAGGTTGTTAAATCTCTTGAGGGTTATGCTCGCGTAAAGCATCTTCTCATCCAGACCAAGGAAGGCGATGCAGATTTCGCCGAGAAGAAGGCAACTGCTGAAAAGTTCCTTGCCCGTGCAAAGGCAGGCGAGGACTTTGATGCGCTTATCAAAGAGCTTGCAGAAACAGGCGACGGCGATCCGGGCATGAGCTCTTATCCCAACGGGTATGTAATTGATGCGAACGGCTACACCCCGGAGGGCAGCCAGATGGTAACAGAGTTCACAACCGCATCTCACGCTCTTGCAGAGAACGCAGTTTCGGAGCTTGTTCCGTCCGATTACGGCTTCCATATTATCAAGAGATATCCGTTCGGTGCAGATTTCATCAAGGAAAATCTTGCTGAATATTCCGATAACGCAGGTATGAACTCTTTCGCAGAAGAGCTTACAAAGTTTATGGAGAACGTTGAGATTGAATACACAAAGGCTTATGAAGAGCTCGATATTCACAAGATTCTCGGCGTAGAAAAGACTAACGGCGCAGCTTCCGGTGATGTTGAAGAACACTCCGCAGATGACGGCCACAACCACGGCGAAGAAGCTGAGGGTGAAGCTGAGGGTGAAGCTGATGCTCCGGCAGAGGAAGAAAACGCTTCTTCCGAAGGCGGCATTGAAGTAGGAACGGCGGTTCCGGCTGAATAAGAATATAAAAAGAGTGAAGAGCTGCGGCAAATGCCGCGGCTCTTTTAGAGTTGAAAAGGGTTGAACTGAGATGCAAAAAACTGAAATCCGTGATTTTACTCACGGCAATATTATGAAGCAGCTACTTGTGTTTTCCTGGCCACTGTTTCTTTCCAATATGCTGCAGGTTGTCTATAACATGGTGGATATGATAATAGTGGGCAACCGCTATGGGAAGGTAGGGCTTTCTGCCGTTTCCGTCGGCGGTGATGTCACGAACTTCCTGACGTTTCTTGCGATAGGCTTTGCAAACGCGGGACAGGTAATTATCGCAAAGTACATAGGTGAGGGCAGACGTGATAAATTAAGCCGCTTCGTTGGAACTATGAGCGCTTTTTTGTTTGCATGTGCCGCTGTGCTTAGCGTTCTCGGATTGACGTTCAGGACGCAAATTCTTGCGCTTATGAATACGCCGGATGCATCCTTTTCAGGTGCGATGGATTATTCCACCGTTTGTATGGCGGGGCTTTTGTTTATTTACGGATATAATATTGTCAGCGCAGTTCTCCGCGGAATGGGAGATTCAAAGCATCCGTTTGTATTTATCAGCATCGCGGCGGTGATGAATCTCGTCCTTGATGTAGTATTCATATATGTGTTTGATATGGGTCCGTATGGCGCCGCACTTGCAACAGTTATCAGCCAGGGGGTAAGCTTTGTTTGCTGCACCATTTTTCTTTTCCGTCACCGCGAACGGTTTGAGCTTAAATTTGAACTTCGCGATTTCACAAAATGGGATGGCGAAATGCTGTCAGATCTTATAAAGCTCGGAACTCCGATGGCGATAAAAAGCGCGTCTGTGCAGTTTTCGAAGCTGTTTGTAAATTCGTGGATAAATTCTTACGGAACGGCAGTCTCCGGATTTGCAGGCATAGCAAACAAGATTGCAAGTATATCAAATCTTGTGTCCGCGGCGATGAACACCGCCGGCTCCACCATGATGGGTCAGAACCTTGCGGCGAGAAAGTATGACCGTGCAGTGGGCATTATGCGCGCGCTTGCAAAGGTAACGCTCAGTGCGGCAACGGTGATTTCTCTTGTTATCGTTATTTTTCCGTCACAGGTTTTCCGCATATTCACGAGTGATGCCGAGGTTCTTGCGCTCGGCGGAAAGTATGTGCCGATTGCGGTGCTTCTGTTCTTCGGCGCGGCATGCCGTGCGATTATGAACGCACTCATAAACGGCAGCGGAAATTATAGGGTGAACTTTGCAACGGCAATTCTCGATGGAATTGTTATGAGAATAGGTCTTGCACTTCTGTTCGGACTCGCGCTCGGTATGAAGCATTATGGCTTTTGGCTGGGTGATGCGCTTGCGGGATTCACTCCGTTCTGGGTTGGGCTTATATTCTATTTCTCCGGCAAATGGAAAAAGGAAGAATAGCGTCCTATTTTAGCAGTTCTTCAAAGGCCACATTAAAAACCTTTGTGAATGCGCACAATTCAATATCGGTAACAAAACGCTTTCCGCACTCTATGCGCTGGATGGCGTTTTTATCAATATCAATCCCTATAAGCTGCATTCTGTCGGCAAGTTCCCGTTGTGAAATTGCCAGATTGGCACGCAGGTGTGATATGTTTTTGCCGCAAATATTATTAAGTCCATCTTTTGATTTGTTTATAAACATAAAATTTTACCCCTTTTGACATTTCGTGCTTGTCATCGAAGAAATTATATGTTATAATCAACTCATATATGACATCTACTGAATGTCATATATGAGTTGATTATAGAAAGGGATTGTGTTATGATAGTTTCATGCAGAAACGATATTTGTGTATATTGGAAAAATGATGAGTGTATGTTAGAAGCTATTGATATCAATGAAGCAGGTTTTTGCAATGATTATATTTCAGTGAACATACCTTCGGAAGAATTGGAATATTACAGAAAAAAGCATCTTGATGATTTAAGGAATAGAGCGTATTGAATCTGTAATTTTTCGTGCGGGTTTGTCTTTTATAGCTTTTATACAAAAAAATTCCCAAATTTTTGCTAATATTTTCACAAAAAGCAGTTGTAAATTTGATTAAAATCGTTTATAATGGTAACATACGAAAATTTTTTAGGAGGAATATCACCATGAGTATCAAAATCGGTATTAACGGCTTTGGCCGTATCGGCCGTATGGTTTTCCGCGCAAGCGTAAACCATCCTGAAATCGAAGTTGTCGGCATCAACGACCTTTGCCCGGCAGACTACCTTGCATACATGCTTAAGTATGACACAATGCACGGTCAGTTTGAGGGAACAATCGATTCCACAGAGAACTCCATCATTGTTAACGGTAAGGAAATTCCGATTTCCGCTGAGCGTGATCCGGCTGCTCTTCCGTGGGGCAAGCTCGGCGCTGAGTACGTTGTTGAGTCCACAGGTCTCTTCCTTACAAAGGAAAAGGCTGAAGGTCACCTTAAGGCAGGCGCTAAGAAGGTTGTTATGTCCGCTCCGTCCAAGGACGACACTCCGATGTTCGTTATGGGCGTTAACAACAAGGACTACACTTCTGATATGAACTTTGTTTCCAACGCTTCCTGCACAACAAACTGCCTTGCTCCGATCGCTAAGGTTCTTAACGACAACTGGGGCATCACAGAAGGTCTTATGACCACTGTTCACTCTACTACTGCTACACAGAAGACTGTTGACGGTCCGTCTCTTAAGGACTGGCGCGGCGGCCGTGCAGCAAGCGGCAACATCATCCCGTCTTCCACAGGTGCTGCAAAGGCTGTTGGTAAGGTTATTCCGGAGCTCAACGGCAAGCTCACAGGTA
>SVLF01000059.1 GCA_015068085.1 Oscillospiraceae bacterium | reverse complement strand
ACTGCCTTAAACCACGCCTTGTCATTAGGGTAATTTGCTTCGATGAAATCAAGCATTTCATCAAGAGTAATCTTCTTATAGTCTGTTGCTTCAAACTTAACTGCCATTGTTATTGCCGCCTTTCTTTATCTATTGGTTGTTGCTTACACTAATGATACATCTGCTAATCCAATAAGTCAAGTAATAAAAAAGAACAGTTGCTTGTTAAAGCAACTGTTCGACAAATTGGAATTTACTTAATTATCCTTATTTTCAATTACATCATTCATACATAACAATGACATTACTAATGATACAATAAACAGAGATATAGGCGTAGCAGATACACTCTTCATAAAATAGTCAACAGTTGAGAACATAACCATAGATAAAAGGGTATCTAATACAACAAACATTATCTTTGCTTCTAACTCATTTATTTTCTTGAAGTGTGAAAATAAAACTTTAGGAATTGCTTTTACAAACAGTTCGATAGGGAATCCAAGTATGCCAGATACTACAAAGAACAAAATAATGCTTCCAACCGACTGATATGTAAAGCCAAACAACTTCATCAACGCACCACCAAAGATTGCGATTATTGAAACAATGGCTACGATAATTCCCACTATAATAAGAAAACCTATAAATTTCCCAATGATGTTTTTTATCTTTTCCAACATACTACCGACCTCCAAATTGTAAACATTTACAACTGTTTCTACATCAATTATAAAGGTTTTTTTCATAGATTTCAAGTATCATCACAGTGGGAGCGGGTGTATTCTTATTCTTCCTCTGTGTCCTCTTGTTCTTCTTCAAACTTAAAGTAATCGGTATTCTCATTGAATGTGTCTTTCAACTTTACACTTGCAAGCACAAGGGCATCTGCATTTGCATCACCATAAGTATCTAAGGTCATTGCTCTGCTTGCGTGTCCCATCATAAGTGCCAAGCTTGCAATATCCATTCCCGATTGAATACCCATAGTTGCAAAGTTATGTCTTAATCCGTGCGGCACAATCTTTTTACCATAAGCATCTACTAAGTTATTTCTATCAACGAACTCACTAAAAAGGCGGTTATACTGCTGAGGTCGCATAAACTGCTCTTGCTCACCAATTACATACCAACTATCGAGCGGGTTGATGAATTGTTTTCTTTTCAACAATGCTTCTTCCAATTGTGGCATCATAGGGAATGTTCTATTGGAACTTTTATTTTTAGGGTTCTTTGTGTAATCTCCATCTTTTCCACTACTTACACCAACAGCAGACCTAACTGTAATTGTATGCTTATAAAAGTCAATATCATTCCATCGTAATCCGCAAATCTCGCCACGCCTTAATCCTGCATAGAAAGTTAATAGTATTCCTACATACATTGGGTCATTCTCGTTATAGTTAAGATGCACCGCTGATAATACATTTTCCATTTGCTCCTTGGTTAAATGCGTTACCTTTGCTTCACCCTTTTTAGGCATCTTTACACCCTTGAATGGGTCTTTTAATAGTTCTCCATTGTTGTAGAAGTAATTATAGACTTTCTTCAATCGTGCATAAGTAGTATGTATTGTATTCTGCGATAATCCCGCTTGATACAATTTAGTAAGCCATCCACTCAATACTGTCTTATCAACACTTGCAAAAACATAGTCACCCAAATAAGGCTTAATATACTTATTGTATGAATACATACTATTGCTATAGGTGCTTCTTTCGATTTCTCCTGTTGATACTTGGTGTAGCAGATATTCCTTGTAGATTTCATCTACTGTCTTAGCCTTTCCCGCATTTGGCATCAAATCAGCTTCGGCATTAAGTTGGTCTAACCATTCCTTTGCCATTCGGTTAGCCTCTTTCTTGCCTTTAGCTTCGGGCAACATCTTACTAACTTCTTTCCATTTACCATACACATCTTTATATTTTGCTCTTGCTTGCCAAGGTTTTCCCTTGCGGTCTAATTGGCGAACACTTACGGCGGTGTATTTCATTGCTCAATCCCCCTTTGGTTAAAACTGTTCCGCAAATCACACTCTTAAAATACCGCAAATGTTCCGCAAAGTCAAGAATGTTCCATAAAATGAGAAACCCGAAAACCCTTGATTTGCAAGGGCTTTCGGGTTCTTAAAACTCTCAAAAGGGTGCGGGATTTATTCCCATTCTATCGTCCCAACAGGCTTCGGTGTGAGGTCTAAAAGTACGCGATTTATCCCTTCCACTTCGCTTGTTATGCGGTCTGTTATTTTATGCAAAACAGCGTAGGGGATTTCCTCAATTGTTGCGCTCATTGCATCTGTTGTGTTGATAGCACGGATTATTGCCGGCCATCCTTCATAACGCTTGTCGTTGCGCACGCCTACGCTCTTAAAGTCTGGAACTGCAATGAAATACTGCCATACCTTTTCTGCAAGACCGCAGTTGTCAAACTCTTCGCGGAGGATTGCATCAGCCTCACGAAGGGCATGGAGGCGGTCACGCGTGATTGCACCGAGGCAACGCACACCGAGCCCCGGTCCCGGGAACGGCTGACGGTATACCATACCATGCGGAAGACCGAGCGCCTCACCGACAACGCGGACCTCGTCCTTATAAAGAAGCTTTACCGGCTCGACAAGCTCCATAGCCATATCTTCGGGAAGGCCGCCGACGTTGTGATGTGCTTTTACGCCGTCTGACTCTAAGATATCGGGATATATCGTTCCCTGAGCGAGGAAGTCAATTCCTTCAAGCTTTGCTGCTTCTTCGTCAAAAACCTTAATGAACTCGCCGCCGATTATCTTGCGCTTGCGCTCCGGCTCTGCAACATCTTTAAGAAGATCGAGGAAGCGGTCTGTTGCATCTACATAAATAAGGTTTGCATCAAGCTCCTTACCGAAAACCTCGATAACCTGTTCGCTCTCGCCCTTGCGCATAAGGCCGTGGTTTACGTGAACGCAGACAAGCTGTTTGCCGATTGCCTTGATGAGAAGAGCGGCAACAACCGACGAATCAACGCCGCCGGAAAGCGCGAGAAGAACCTTTTTATCTCCTACCTGCTCACGGATTTCCTTTACCTGCTCTGCAATAAACGCATCTGCAAGCGCTTTTGTGGTTATACGTTCCATCGTTTCGGGGCGTACATTGTTCTGCATAATTTTGTCCTCCATTTATCTCAAGTAAAATTTAACTAATCAAACAGCGGGGTTGAGAAGTATCTCTCTGCAGTATCAGGAAGCACGGTAACAACCGTTTTACCGGGGCCGAGCACCTTTGCGAGCTTAATCGCCGCGGCAACATTTGTGCCGCTGGATATCCCGCACATAATTCCTTCTTTTGAAGCAAGCTCCTTTGAAACGTGGATTGCTTCTTCATCCTTTACAATGCAGATATCATCATATATATTACAATTCAAAATTTCCGGAATAAGCCCGTCTCCTATGCCCATCTGAACGTGGGTTCCTATAGAGCCGCCGGAAAGAATTGCCGCGTGCTCCGGCTCTACTGCCCATATCGTCATATCAGGATTTTTTTCGCGGAGTGCCTCGCCAATACCGGTAATCGTTCCGCCGGTACCTATTCCCGAGCAAAAACCGTGAATGGGGCCGCCGACCTGAGCAAGAATCTCCTGTGCTGTCTGCGAACGCTGAATCTCCGGATTTGCGGGATTTTCAAACTGCTGCGGAACAAACACATCAGGGTTTTCATCGCGAAGGCGCAGTGCGAGATTCAAGCACTCTTCTATGCAATCGCCGATGTTTCCGGCATCATGGACGAGGATAACCTCAGCACCGTAATGCTCAACAAGCTTGCGGCGCTCCTCGCTGACGGAATCCGGCATAATGATTTTCGTTTTATATCCACGCACCGCACCGACAAGAGCAAGACCTATGCCCTGGTTACCGCTTGTCGGCTCCACGATGATTGTGTTTTCATTTATAAGACCGCGCGCTTCCGCGTCACGAATCATATTATATGCAGTTCTTGTTTTTATAGACCCGCCAACGTTAAGTCCTTCAAATTTCACAAGGATTTCTGCGCTGTCAGGCTGCGTTATGCGCGAAAGGCGGACAATGGGCGTGTTGCCTATCGCATCAAGAATATTATTGCAAATCATTGAACCATTCCTTTTTTTATCTTACAGATTATTATATTCCAAAACAGCACGAAAATCAACATTTTTTTCACATAAAATGGAAATAGCGAGCCTGCCTTTTTTTGTGCGGGCTGTACAAAGGGCAAATAACGCTTGCTTTTTACGTCAAGCTATTTTATAATATAAGTGAATTTTACACATTTTTACAATGCATCGGAGAGGAGTGGACATATGATCTTTGAGCTGTCGCTTTCAGAGCTTCTTCTCGGTGCGTTTTTCTGCTCCTCCGCAACGGTTCTCACCATCTTTTTCGCCGGAAAACTTGTCCGTCGGCGAAAAAGAACAAAACCGGTCGAAGGTCCGGTTGCCGAGGAATCAAGAGATGTGCTTGTGGGAACGCTCCGCAACCGGCTTCAGCTTGAAACGTGCATAGAGAATAAGTTTTACCATATACCGGCATCTCGTCTTTCTCAAAAGGATTTTCCGGTTCACTATGTTGCAATATACCGATCAAATCACAAGTTCGGGCATGACGCCGGAATAAGCATTTACGGCAAGGTCAGCAGATGCAGCCTTGTTCCGAGATGCGAAATAAAAGAAATCCCCAAAAACTCACAGGAGATGTACTACCGTTTTGATATCGAAGAATGGAAAACGCTCACCTCACCAATTGCGCCGGGCGAGAATGATTTTGTAAATATAATGACAACTCGCTATCTTTTAGAAAACAGCCGGAATACAGCAGAGCTTATGCTTTCCTCCCGCAAAGAGCAGATGCTTTACCGGAAAATAGAATTATGTATCTCGGGAAAAGACGATACATACAAGATCTCTTACGAAGATGCAGATATTTTACTTGATGGCGGAAGAATATCCGCAAACCGGGCAGGGACGGAGCTATACGCCTGCACCTACGCCGACTTCACCAAACACCCTTCGGCGTTTTTCAAGAAGATAAGAGAGAACGGGGAAGAACAAAAAGAAAAGGAACAGCTATTCATATGAACGGAACAATGTGCGAATTCTGCTTAAACTACGAATACGACGAAGAATACGGCGACTACTTCTGCCTTATTGATATGGACGAGGACGATGCCGGAAGGTTTGATTTTTACTCAAAGCGCGGATGCCCTTACTATCATCCCGGCGATGAGTATACCATCGTCCGCAAACAAAACTGAGGCAGGGGAGGAGACTCTTTTATGGAAAAATCTTGCTTTATCTGCCCTGTCTGCGGAGCAGAGCTTTGGCGCGACACCAAAGCTTACCGTTGCGAAAGCGGCCACTGCTTTGACATTGCAAAAAAAGGATATGTGAACCTTCTTATGTTGCAAAGCTCTTCTCAGCACGGCGACAGCAAGGAAATGATCGCTTCGCGTGCGGAATTTTTAAACCGCGGGTTTTATGACAAGCTCTCCGCAGAAATATGCGATTGCGTTATAAAATATTCCCCACAGGAAACAAGGGTGCTTGATGCCGGGTGCGGCGAATGCAAATACACCTTTGACGTTTTGAAAAGCCTTTCGGAGGCAGGAAGGTGCCCCGAGGTTATCGGAATTGACATTTCAAAAGAAGCGCTTGCCTTTTCACGCCGCCGCGGAAGCGGGCTTTCCCTTGCCGTCGCAAGCACGGCAGAGCTTCCGGTGGCAAGCGGAAGCGTGGATGTTCTGATAAACATCTTTGCGCCTTTTTCGCCGGGCGAGTTTTCACGAGTTATAAAGAACAACGGCGTAATAATCCGTGCCTATCCGCTTGCACGGCATTTATGGGAGCTTAAAGAACTTATTTATGACAAACCGTACGAAAACCCCGCACTTGCCCCGGAGAAAGGACTTATCCTCTGTGAGGAACGGAAGCTTAAATACAAATTCGAGCTTGAAAGTGCCAAGGAAATCTTCTCGTTATTTGAGATGACGCCTTATTTCCACCGCACATCTGCGCACGACAAGGAAAAGCTTTCAAAATACAACCACCTTTCCTGCTCTGCGGAATTTGGCATTGCAATATATAAAAAAACTACAAAGTAGCATAACACCGACTATCTGCTCATGCCGATAGTCGGTGTTTCTCTTTTGTTTTACAGCTTCGTTATAAACTTTGATGCAGTTTTATAAAGAAGACGCTTTGTGCCGACGGAATCAAACGCTATTTCAAGCAGAATATCTCCACCGACCGGATTTGCCGAAATGACAAGTCCTTCCTTGAACGCCTTATGCAAAATACGGTCTCCTGCAGAGAGGTTGCACGGAGCAGGAGAGTCTGCCTTTTGCGGAGTTGATGTGAAGGATGAGGAAAAGCCGGAGGTTGTTTTTCTTCTCGGGCGGATTTCCTCACCCGACCAATTGCCGGCGCTTTCCTGCGACCTGCGCGCGCTTTGACCGCTCCCAAAAGAAGCATTCCGTGAATATCCTGAGCCGGAATCATCACTAAAGCTCCACGAACGCGTCTGCGGCTCAAAGCCTTTTTCCTCAACAAGCCCTGCGGGAATCTCGGAAATAAATCTCGATTTTTTCCCGTATTTCGTCTGACCGAAAAGCAGGCGGGTGTGGGCATATATCATATGAAGCTCGCGCTTTGCGCGCGTTGTTGCAACATAAAACAGGCGCCTTTCCTCTTCGATTTCAAGCTCATCAAATTCGCGCAGACTCGGGAACATACCTTCTTCAAGTCCTGTGATGAAAACAATCGGGAACTCAAGCCCTTTTGCGCTATGCACCGTCATAAGCGTGACGTTATCATCACTGCTGTCAAAATTATCAAGGTCAGTGAAAAGGGAAACTTCCTCAAGGAAGCCTGCAAGCGACGCATTTTCCTGCTTTTCATATTCAATTATGGACGATTTAAGCTCCATAACGTTTTCGAGCCTCGTCTGCTCTTTTCCGTCCTTTTCCGCAAGAAGATACTGAGTGTATCCCGTTTTTGTTATAAGCTCGTCATAAAGCTCTCCGAGCGCCGTCTCTCCAAGCTTTCCGCGAATGGTATTTATAATGGATGCAAATTCACGGAGCGCACTTGCGTTTCTCGAAAGCTCCGGATATTCGTCCGCGCGGGAAATTACGTCAAAAGCATAAGTGTTATCACGCTGTGCCAGAAGCTCTATCGTCTCTACGGTTTTATCTCCTATTTTTCTTGACGGGACATTTATAATACGCTTTAAGCGAAGCGTATCCGTCGGATTTGAGATAACGCAGAGATACGCGAGCATATCCTTAACCTCGGCACGCTCAAAAAAGCCTTTGCCGCCAACGATTTTTGCGTGTATTCCGTTAAATTTAAGAACGCGCTCAATCTGCATCGACTGTGCGTTGGTGCGATAGAGAACTGCGCAATCGGAAAACGCCGCACCCGCCGCCTTTGCGGCGAGAATCTGCTCTGCTATATATGCAGCTTCATCGCGCTCATTTTCCGCATGGTAGACAACGGGAAGAGGACCATCGTTATTTTCCGTCCAGAGGTTTTTACCCTTTCTTCCCATATTGTTTTTAATAACGCTGTTTGCAATTTCAAGAATCTTGTTCGTTGAGCGGTAATTCTGTTCAAGGCGGATTACCTCTGCATTTTTGAACTGCTCCTCAAAATTGAGTATATTCTCAATTGTTGCGCCACGGAAACGGTAAATACTCTGGTCATCGTCACCAACAACGCATATATTTCCGCTTCCTCCCGCAAGAAGCGCAGCAAGAAGATACTGTGCGTGGTTTGTGTCCTGATACTCGTCCACAAGCACATAGCGGAATTTCCTGCGATAATAATCTAGCACGTCGCTGTGCCTGGAAAGAAGATTTACCGTAAGCATTATAATGTCATCAAAATCAAGCGCGTTTGCGCCCTTTAACCGCGCCTGATATTTTTTATACACCGCGGCAATCTTTTCAAGTCGGAAGTTACCCTCAGAGTCCTTTTCAAATGCAGAAGGGGAGAGCATAGAATCCTTTGCGCGGCTGATAACCGTTTGCACCGCGCGCGGCGGGAACGCTTTTGTATCAATGCTCATCTCCGCCAACACGTCCTTTATAACGCGTTCGGAGTCCGCCGCATCGTAGATGGTAAACGATGAGTCGTAACCGAGCTTGTCTATATCACGGCGAAGAATGCGCACACACGCAGAATGGAACGTTGCCGCCCAGATATCATCTGCTTTTTCCTCACCCACGGCGCGCGCAAGACGCTCCTTCAGCTCATTTGCCGCTTTATTCGTGAATGTTATGGCGATAATCTGCCACGGCGGAGCAGGGTTTAAAGCACAGATATTCTCTGCGCTTTCTTTTAAGAAATCAGCATCGGATTTTATGTATTCGCGCAGAATCTCAACATCCATATCCGTTATTCTGTCCGGAATCTCATCAGAGTTATAAGCGTTGCCGTATTTGATTATGTTTGCAATACGGTTAATAATAACGGTTGTCTTTCCGCTTCCCGCACCCGCAAGCAAAAGAAGCGGGCCTTCCGTTTTGAAGACCGCGCGCCTTTGCGTATCATTTAAAAAACCGAATTCGCGCTCAATATGCGCGCGGCGGAGATTTAAAAACTCCGCCCGTAAACTTCCACTAAGCATATTTATTCTCCTAAAAATGCGGCACCGATGATGCCCGCATCATTCCCAAGCTCTGCGGTAAGAAACTTCGTCTGCTTGCCGTAGTCGGAATAACATTCTTTTTTGACAATCTCGCGGATAGGAGAAAGAAGAGTTTCTCCCTCTTTTGCCACTCCGCCGCCGAAAATTATCGCCTCCGGACAGAGAAAATTTATAACGTCAAGCACGCCTGTTGCAAGATATCTTACATACTGCGCCACAACATCTTCGCCCGCCTTATCTCCCTCACGCATTGCATCAAAAGCAGTTTTCCCGTTTACCTTATCCAAGCTCCCCGCAAGCTTCCACATCTTGCTTTCCGGATTTTTCTCCATCGCTTCACGTGTCTGGCGAACAAGTGCCGTAGCAGAGCCATAAAGCTCAAAGCACCCACGGCGGCCGCAATTGCATTCCATTCCTTCCGGATACAGGCATATATGCCCAAGCTCTCCCGCCGCACCGTTTACGCCGGAAAAAATTCTGTTGTCGATAATAATCCCCGCGCCGATGCCCGTGCCGAGCGTAATCATAACTGCATTATTAAACTCCTTTGCCGAACCGAAAAGAACCTCGGCAAGCGCTGCTGCATTGGCGTCATTACCGATGGTGCAGGGAAGACCTGTCTTTTCTTTTACGTATCCCGCAAGGTCTGTATTTACAAACGGAATATTGTTGCAGTAAACAACAATTCCCGTTTTATCGTCAGCATGCCCCGGAACACCTATACCAACAGCAGTAATCTCCGCAGCACCGGCATTTTCGCGCACGGTTTCTATAACCTTCACAATTGCGGAAAGAAGCGCTTCCTCGCTTTCCGTAACGGTCGGAATACTTGTCTTATAAATAAGCTCTCCGCTGTCCGATACAAGCCCTCCCGCAATATTCGTTCCACCTAAGTCAATTCCTATCTTCAATGTAAAAACTCCTCTTATTTAATCAAGATTAATCGTAAAAATTGTCGCTTATTCGTGCAGAAAGCTCTTCCGCCGCATTATACCCCATCTTCTTATGGCGGTTGTTCATAGCGGCAACCTCAATTATAACAGCGAGGTTTCTGCCCGGCTTTACCGGCACGGTCAGGCACGGGATGTCGATTCCCAAAATATCCATATACTGTGTTTCAGCACCGAAGCGGTCATACTGCTTTCCGTCCTTCCACAGCTCAAGATTTATAACAAGGTCAATCTTCTCCGTAAGCTTAACCGAGCCCATACCGAATATTCTGCGCACATCGACGACTCCTATACCGCGAAGCTCAATAAAATGACGGATAATTTCCGGTGCCGAGCCGACAATACTCTTGGAAGATACCTTTTTAAGCTCAACAGCATCATCTGCGATAAGACGGTGGCCGCGCTTTACAAGCTCTATCGCCGTTTCGCTCTTTCCTATTCCGCTCTCTCCGAGAAGGAGCACGCCTTCGCCGTAAACCTCAACAAGAACGCCATGGCGCGTTATGCGCGGGGCAAGCTGAACGTTGAGATATGCAATAAGCGCAGACATAAAGTTTGACGTGACGTAAGGAGTGCGGAAAATCGGGGTGGAATACCTCTTTGCCACCTCAATAATCTCCGGAAACACCTCCAGGTTTCTTGTGAAAACAACAAACGGAACACGGCACGCAAGAAGCGCGTCAAACCGCTCGGTTCGCTGCTCTGAGGTAAGCGTGTTCAGAAAGCTTGTCTCAACTCTGCCGAGAACAACTGTGCGGGTATTGTCAAATTCCTTGAAAAATCCCGAAAGCTGGAGCCCGGGACGGTTGATATCGGTAGAGGCAAGCTCCATATTTTCGTATCCGTCCGGCCCGTAGATGATTTCAAGCGAAAACTCCTTTATAATCTCTTTTAATTTTATTGTGTAATTTCCAAAATTGGTATCCACAAAGCAACACCTCCTGTGTTATTTATGAATTTAATTATTTCAATGCATAAAGTGCAATTCATTATATAAAGACTGTATAATATTGATGCCGATCTTTTTCAATAGTAGTTAATATCAAGTTAGGACAAAAAATTGCTTTTCAACCTTAAAAATATTACATCAGTCCCATACACCAAATCACAGCAAGTGCTGTCAATGTTACCAGCGTATCAATGGTTATACCATAGAACATTGGAGCAAACCCTGCTTTCTTAAAGTCAGTAATACTGGTTCCAAGACCAATAGCAGCAAGTGCTGTTACCATTAGAAATTTACTTGCACCTTTCATAATGTTGGATATTTCTAAAGGAATAAATCCAACACTGTTTGCAATCGCCAATGCCAAAAAACCGCCAATGAACCATGGAATAATTTTTAGGATATTTACCTTTTTGCTGCCGCTTTCTGCTTGCAACTCTTTTTGTTTTATGCGAGTACCAATGTATGCAAATACTAGCACAGTGGGGATTATTGCAATGGTACGAGTGAGCTTAACCATTGTTGCAAAGTCGCCTGCAATCTCAGAAAAAGCATATCCTGAGGCAACCACACTGGCTGTATCATTTACAGATGTTCCTGCCCAAATGCCATAGGCGATATCAGACATTCCCAAAAGCTTGCCCATAATTGGGTATACTGCAATCATAACCATATCAAAAAGGAATGTGGAAGATAAAGCAAAAGCTATATCTTTGTCATCAGCATCAATAACAGGCGCAATAGCCGCCACAGCGCTGCCGCCACATATTCCGGTTCCTGCCGAAATCAGATTGCTTAATTTCCAATTAAGGCGAAATAGTTTACGGATAAAGTACCCTCCGCCAAAGCACATGGCAAAAGTAAAGATCATCACAAAAAAGGTCATTTTGCCAACAGACATAATCGTACTGATAGAAAGAGATGCACCAAGTAATATGATGGCTGTTTTTAAAATCCTTTTGGATGTAAATTTGAGTGCCGGCTTTATCCAATCCGGATGGAAAAAGCTATTAATTATAGTTCCCATAAACAGTGCAATTATGGAAGAACCCAGCAGTTCCCCGGGAATTAACCTCTCAAGCATAATAGCCAGAATTGCGACAGCTACACAAATAGTAATACCCAGGATAAATATACCTCGGTTTTTCATTTTGTTATCCATATGTATAACCTCCATAAAGTGTTTTGTTTTTCTACAAATTTCAACATTTTATAACCCTATGAAAATTTTACCATTTGTTATAATCTAAAACAATAGCCAATTCTCTTGCAACCCAAAATTCAGTTCCATCTTCTCTTGTATACTTGATATCTTCAAAGCATTTATATTCTTTTGCAATCAGATTGCTCATTACTCTCTCCCGTTTCTTAATTTTATATCATTTACTGTTGATCCTTTTATACCAATTCAACAAATCTTCGTTAATCCCCGGAATACGCCCCAACGAATTCTTTGCTTCAAGAATCATAAATATTAGGTCATCGCGATATTTTTGTTATTACAAAATCGATATGTTTTTCGTTTTGCTCAAAACTCGATATGATATAAATCTCGTTGCCGCAAGGCAACATATCGAGTGCGTTAGCACATATCGAGTCATTTATGACATATCGAAAATCTCGCAGGAGATTTATATCGACGGTTTCAAGCTTTTCTTGAAATCATTATATCATAAATATCTTTTCTGTTCAAGAAAAAACAGAGAAGCGAAGCTTTGAAATTTTCCGAAAACATCACCGGACATCCGTTTTTCGCACAGCTCGCAGAAGCTCGGAAATCCCCACCGCAATAAGAAAGCCTCCAAATATTCTCCGCAGAACGGACGTGTCAATTCCGGCGGCAAAAAACGCCGCAAAAACGGTTACCGGCACCCCTGCAACCGTAGCGAAAATCACCGCGCGCCACAACACGCGCCGATTTTTTATGTGCGACACAAGTGCACACACAGCACTCGGCAAAAAATAAAGGAGATTTATCCCCTGCGCGGCAAGCTGGTCCGTCCCCCGCGCCATTGTAAGCCAGAGAATAAGCAACGTCCCGCCGCCGATGCCGAAACCCGTTATGACGCCGGTAACCGCACCGGCAAGCGTATCAAGAAAAAACTGCATACAAATCACCGTTCCCAAGCCAAGAGAATATTAAAGTAAAAAAAGAGAGCGCACACCGCCGTATATTATCAGCAAAGCAAACGCGATATGAAGAAAGCGCGCACTGACGCGCCTGAAAATTTTCCCGCCAACCGTCCCGCCGATAAGCCCGCCGATGAGATAGGGAAGGGCAACGCCAAAATCAACGCTCCCTTTTATCAGATATATTATTACCGACACAACAGAGAGCGGTAGAATAACCGCAAGCGACGTTGCAAACGCAGTTTTGTCCTCCATCTTTATCCATCGCGTAAACAGCGGAACAAGCACCATTCCCCCGCCCGCACCGAAAAATCCGTTTGCGATGCCGGCAAGCGCACCGCACATAGCATATTTCATACCGTCGGACATCTTCATTTCCTTTTAACCCCCTTATTATTTATAATATAGAAAACCGATCCGAAACAAAGAACTGCCCCCAGCGTTATCAGCACCCGCACCACCGTGCGATACATCTTTAACGGCGCTTCGCTCTTCGTGCCGGATTTTCCCTCATACTCAAACGAACGAACAAGAACCTCCGGAGATTTCTGTACCGACACGGGAATGTTCACTGTTACTCCGGCACAGGAAACAGAAAGATTATCTTCTCCTTCAGAGGCAGCGAGTATTGCACAGGTTCTTCCGCGCGGATAAATCTGTGCAACTCCGTTATTTTCCGAAAGGCGCCACGAAACCTCCGCGCCCTGTGAGTTGTCCGGAGCAATATCGACATATATCTCCTCTGCATCTCCCGCAAAAAGCACAATCTTCAATGTGCTCGGCAAAAGCTGTATCTCTGCACTTTCCGGAGCCTGCAGCGGAGTGTTGTTGAGATAAAAATCCTCGGGAACCCACGCGTATGCACACAACACGGCAAGACGGAAAGCCGCAACCGCAATAACCGTTCTCTTCACAAAACCACCCTTTTGTGCATATTCTTCCACATCGCGGCATATTTTAAACGCCCGAAAAGAAATACTTGTAAGTACCGTTTTTTTGTGTTATACTAAAATAAATATTGGTAATAATCAGAACTGAAGAAAAATCTTCCGTTTTGTGAAAAGGAGAAATGAATTATGTCAAACGCAGCAGCTCTTACAGCTTCAAGCTTCGATGAGAAAATAACAAACAGCACCGGCGTATGCCTTGTCGATTTCTGGGCGTCATGGTGCGGTCCGTGCATGATGCTTGCTCCCGTTATCGACGAGCTTGCGGCTGAGTTTTCCGGCCGCGCAGAGGTTTATAAGGTAAATGTGGATGAAGAGAGCGCTCTCGCCGCAAAATTCGGGATTATGTCCATCCCGACGGTCATCGTTTTCCGCAACGGAGAGATTTTTGAAAAGTCTCTCGGCGTTGTTCCGAAGGATAGTCTCTCCGCCATTATTGAAAAAGCGCTCAAATAATATACTGTTGCTGTGGGGGTAACCGAAATGGATTTTACACAGAAAAAAGGTTTTAAAAAAGCAATCTTCGGCGGTTTTTCAAAAGCCGATGTAAACAGCTATCTCGCAGAAACCGTCTTAAAGTATACCTCGGAGCTTGAGGACGCGGAAAAAAAGCTTTCGGAAAAAACAGAGGAATGCACTTCTCTCGCCGCTCTTCTCCGTGATGCGGAAGCTAAAATCGCCGAGCTTACAAAAATAAGCGAGGAGGCAGCACGGCTTCGCGAAAAACACGCTGTGCTTGTTACAGAGCACGAGCTTACCGCAGCAAAGCTTTCGGAAAAAAGCGCCGAAGCTGAGATGCTTGCAGAGCAGGTTTCCGTGCTTTCCGCAGTTGAAGCGGAGTATTCCGCACGAAAAACAGAGCTGGCCGACATTGAAATTTCAGCGCGCGCACGCGCAGGCGAGATAATTGCAGAAGCAGATGCAGAGGCAGATGCCCGCCGTCGTCAGCTTGACGATGAGCTCGCTCTTCGCCGCCGCGACTTTGATGAGCGCCGCGAAGCCGCTTTCCGCGAGGTGGGCGATACCGCCGCAGGCGTTTCGCGCATTGTGGATTCTCTCCGCCTTGAGGTCGAGAGCATGGAGGGACGTATAACCCGCATTGCCGACTCGGTCCGCAACAACGTAACATCCCTTGCCGATGCAGTCTGCGATGCACAGGACAAGGTATCAAACATCAGAGCTCGCATTCTCGGCGAAGATGAAGATTAGAGAGGAAATAACAACGTGGCTACCATTAATGTTTTGACAGATGAATTAAAAGCAGTTATCCCGACACTTCGGGCAGGAGATTCGGTTCTGCTTTCCGGAACGATTTACACCGCACGCGATGCGGCGCATAAGCGCCTTTTCGCGCTCCTTGACGAAGGCAAGGAGCTTCCGTTTGAGCTTTCAGGAGCAATTATCTATTATGCAGGTCCCACTCCCGGCAAGAACGGCGCACCCGTTGGTGCATGCGGTCCCACAACGAGCAGCCGTATGGACGGCTTTGCTCCGCGCCTTTTAGACCTCGGTCTTTCCGCTATGATAGGAAAAGGGGAGAGGGATGCGGCTGTTTGCGACGCAATAGTCCGCAACGGTGCAGTTTACCTCTGCGCTGTCGGCGGTGCAGGCGCACTGGTTGCAAAATCAATAAAGACTGCCGATGTCATTGCTTTTCCCGAACTCGGGTGTGAGTCTATAAAGCGTATGACGGTAGAAAATCTCCCGTGTACCGTTGCGATTGATTCTGTCGGCGGAAACCTTTTCCTCACAGAACGCGAAAAATACAAGCAAGACTAAATAAAAGACTGCAACACCCACACCTTCCGGTGTGGGTGTAACTATACAATATTGCAAAATGCCTCCGCCAAATGGCGGAGGCATTGCTGTATTCACACGGCTACCTGCTGTTTCAATTCAAGATTAAGCTTGTCCGCAATCATTGCTATAAACTCAGAATTTGTTGGTTTTCCCTTGGTGTTCGATACAGTATAGCCGAAAAATCGGTTGAGCGTATCTATATCTCCGCGGTTCCACGCCGTTTCTATCGCGTGACGTATTGCGCGTTCAACGCGCGAGGGCGTCGTTTCAAACTTTCGGGCTACTGCGGGATAAAGAATTTTTGTTATCGAATTTATAATGTCTATATCATTCACGGCAAGCACTATTGCCTCCCGAAGATAGTGATATCCCTTTATATGTGCCGGAACGCCTATCTCGTGGATAATTGATGTCACCATAAGCTCGATGCTTTCCTGCGATGCGGCTGGAAGGTCGGCGCGTCGGTTTATCCCGCGTTCACCGGCAAACATCTTTATTCTGTCAATGAGCGTGTCTGCGCCAAACGGCTTTACCATAAAATATGTAACGCCAAGCTCTGCCGCGGCGTGGGCAAGCGTCTCACTCGACGTGAGCGAGGTCATAAAAATAACCGGTTTCTTCTTCATATCCGTTGCGTTTATCGCCTGGACAACCCCAAGCCCGTCCACCGACGGCAGGCTGTTACTGAGTACCACAACATCCGGAAGCAGCATCCTCACTTTTTCAACTGTCTCTGCACCGTCTCCCGTCTTTCCGACAAGCTCAAACCCGATTCGATTTTCGACCCCTTCCGCAAGCAACTCCCTGAATTCTTTGTTTTCCTCCGCAATGACAACTTTTATTCTATTTCCCATTTTTGTCATCCCTTTCATTTTATTTATTTTTTTCTTCGTAGCTATAATTTACCATATTTTTACAGCCAAGGCAATAGCAAAATGGAAAAAAATGGAAATTTTCGTTCGACAAAATATTTCAAAAAGTTATTAAATATAGCATATTTTGTGTTTATACAATACCTTACTACACATTATGTAGTAAATCTTGTCGCTTCCGGGCGAAAAATACCGCTGAAATCCGCTGTCGTTTTAAGGCGTTTTTGGTAAAAGTTTTGTATTTCTTTTTGCTCGCCACGAGCGTATAATGAATTTACAGATTATTAAAAAACGAGGTACATATACTATGAAAGCATTCAGGATAAGCCCGACAACCGTCACCGCCACATTCACCCGCGACGAGCTTTGTAAGTTCGGAATTTCGCCCGATTCCGTAACAGACATGGAAATGCACAGCCTTGCCGGACGTGCATTTACATATCTCGGCGAGCATCCGCGCCGTTTTTCCGTAAAGGCATACGCCTCGGATGTCTCGCTTTTGCTCTTCGCGGAAGAAGCTCCGGACATCTTTCGCATCATTTGCTGACACTTTTCGGAAATATCCCGATATAAAGTCCTTGAAAACTTCAGCTTAATGTGATACACTTATAAGGTCAGTATTTTCAATGGAGGTTTAAAAGCAAATGTGGCAGGTAGGTTTTGACAACGATGCGTATATAAAGAGACAGTCGGAGCAGATACGCGAGCGCATCCGCAAATTCGGCGGTAAGCTCTATCTTGAATTCGGCGGCAAGCTCTTTGACGATTATCACGCCTCCCGCGTGCTCCCGGGCTTCCGTCCGGACAGCAAGCTGCAGATGCTTAAAAACCTGCGTGAGGACGCGGAAATCGTTATCGTTATAAGCGCGTCTGATATTGTTAAAAACAAGGTCCGCGGCGACCTTGGTATAACTTATGACAGCGATGTTCTCCGCTTGATTGATGCCTTCCGCGCGATTGATTTATATGTTGGAAGTGTTGTAATCTCTCGCTTTAATGAACAGCCAAGCGCCGTTGCTTTTAAGAAGAAGCTTGAGCAGCTCGGTATGCGCGTATATCTCCACTATGATATCGAAGGCTATCCTATGAATGTTTCCCACGTTGTCAGCGACGAAGGCTTCGGAAAGAATGATTATATCGAAACAACCCGCCCGCTCGTTGTTATAACCGCGCCCGGTCCCGGCAGCGGAAAAATGGCAACCTGCCTTTCTCAGCTTTATCACGAGTATACCCGCGGTATCTCGGCAGGCTATGCAAAGTTCGAAACCTTCCCGATTTGGAACATCCCGCTTAAGCATCCGGTTAACCTTGCGTATGAGGCAGCAACGGCAGACCTTGACGATGTTAATATGATTGACCCGTACCATCTTGAAGCTTACGGCGTTACAACCGTTAACTATAACCGCGACGTGGAGGTTTTCCCCGTACTTCGCGCTATATTTGAAAAAATCCTCGGAACAAGCCCGTACAAATCACCCACCGATATGGGCGTTAATATGGCGGGATACTGTATTATTGATGATGAAGCAACCCGCCGCGCATCGAAAGAAGAAATTATCCGCCGATATTTCTCCGTTATGTGCGACCGCCGCCTCGGCAGGGGAACAGACGCCGCGGTTACAAAGGTGGAGCTTCTTATGAACCAGGCAGGCATTTCGGCAGAGGACCGCGCCGTTGTCGGCGCCGCGCTTACGCGCTCGGAAGAATCCGGCGGAGAGCCCGCAATTGCAATTGAGCTGCCCGACGGAAGAATCGTAACCGGCAGAAATACAAAGCTTCTCGGTCCATCGGCATCGGCGCTTCTCAACGCGGTTAAAGTGCTCGGCGGCATTGACGATTCCGTTCATCTCATCCCGCCGGAGGTTATTGAGCCGATACAAAAGCTTAAGACGGAAATTCTCGGCAACCACAACCCGCGCCTGCACTCCGATGAAGTGCTGATTGCGCTCACCGTTGCG
>SVLF01000058.1 GCA_015068085.1 Oscillospiraceae bacterium | reverse complement strand
TTATGCGGATAAAAAATATGGTGGTCGGTATATGCCACAACGGAATATCCTTTCTCCATATATCTTTGCTTGATTTCTTCAGGCGTCCATCTGCCGTCCGAAACGGTTGAATGACTATGGAGATTTGCCTTATAAAAAGTTCCGTTTTCCGGCAACAAGTATTTTCGCATACACTATTCCTTTCTTGCCCTGCCTGGCAGGGCATGAACGTTGCGGCCTGCCGCAAGCGTAGAAATGAAACGACTTGTTTCATAAGAATTTAACTTTACTTCTTCGTATAATCCAATATCCGCTTGATGAGAACTGCTACCTCTGCGCGGGTTGTGTAATCCGTCGGGGCGATGCGTCCGTTCTTGCCGTTTACAAGACCTGCTCCAATGAGTGCAGAAACAGCTTCCTTTGCGTATTCCGAGACGGTTGCGTAATCCTCGTTTTCCGGTTCGTCATAAATGCCGAACCCTACATTAAGGCTCTGCAGCGCACGGTAGGTGATTACCATCATATCCTGGCGGGTGATTGTATTACGCGGTGCGTATTTGTTATCACCGATACCATTTACAATGCCGGTGTTACGCGCTATTGCAAGCTCCGGTGCGAAATAGTCATTTGCAGATACATCTGCAAAGTTTTCCGCGTTATCGCTTGAAAGCTTGAACGCGCGAACGAGAAGCAATGCAAAGTCTGCACGGGTGATGTTTGCTGCCGGGGAGAATGTAGTTGCCGTTGTTCCGCGGATTATACCATCGTCTGCGAGAGCGTTTATCGCATCCGCCGCCCATGCGTGATTACCAAGGTCTATGAAACGGATATTATCCGTTTCACCAGAGGTCTCCGGTGTGTCAGGAGCGTCGTTTTGATTATTATCGTTTTCGTCGGTGTTGCCCGTATCAACCGGTGTCGATTCGGTATCGGGTGTCGGTGCGGCACCGCCGCCACCGCCTCCTCCACCGCTGCCGGCGGGTGTATCGGTCGTGCCGGTTGACGGTGTTTCGGTATTATCGGTTGTGTCGGACGGTTTTGATATCGTTGAACCGTAAACCGTTACCGTGAAGTGAACAGTATCTGAAAGAACTCCGTTGTCTACTGTTACTGCAACGTGGTTATCTCCAACCTGCGAGCCATCAGGCTTCCACGTGAGAACTCCGGTTTCAGCATTCAGGCTCATTCCGCGCGGAAGTGTTGCTCCGACAAGGGTGTATTCACGGTCACTTGTGACACTCAGCGGTATCTGTATTGAGCTTCCCGCAGATGTGCTGAATGTTCCGGAAACGGAAATCTCCGGTGATTCATCGATATATGATGACATCGGTATGCTATAGCTCTGTCCGCGCTCAATGTTCCAGACGAAGCTTTCGTTATCCTCCGCAAGGCTTCTGAAGAAATTTACATCTCCCGTACCGAGAAGAATATTCTCTCCCTTACGCTCGGCTGTTTCAATCACATAAGCGCCGTTTCGTACCCCGTCGTTATCTACAACAATCATTCTTCCGACAAGGCTTTCCGGGGCAACGTCTGCCGGTGCGGTAACTTCAACAAAGTTATCAAGCACGGGTTCTCCGTCCTCATAGTTGAGATAATCCGTGAAGTCAACAACCTCACCTGTGACCGCAGCGCGTTCCGCTGTTACATCACCTATCTTTGTTCCGTCGTTTATGTAGGTGCGCACTACATCCGTGCTATCAGCTGCATTTACACTGTAAACGCCTACAAAACCGGTGAAATCAAAAAGGTCTGCAACTCTGTACTCGACATCGTTTCTCGCAGAGTACACAACATAATCAACTCTTCCGTTATAAAGCTCAACCTTTACCGCGGCGACCGCATCGCTCTCGAGAATTTCTCCGCCGTCCTTGCGGACAACGTCCGCGCGCGCAAGCGTTTTTATCTTACTGCTACCCTCATACGGCTCAATAACCGATGTAAAGAGCGTGTCAAGATTTTTGCCGCTGCGGCGTACCAAGAAGTAATCCGTAGTCTCGGGATTTTTTGCATCTTCAATACAGAAGCCGTCTGCACCAACAACCTCAGATGCCTCAAAATCGTTAAGCTGAGTTAACTTTAAATGCAAATCTCTTTTTCCGGAAAGAACCTTCTGATAGTCGGTAATTTCAAAATCAATTGAAAATTCCCTTGCCTCCGGATACGCGGCCTTCTCAACATTCTTAAGATTGTTAAATCCGTCTGTTTCGGTGTAATATATATCTGCCGGCTCCTCATCAATACCTGCGTATGATCCCTGAGGTTGTCTTATAAGATTAATTCCCGTGACGGTCGATTTCTCAGACTGGCTGTGGAAGCTGTAAAGATGCTCTCCGCCACCCTTTATGTGGAAAAAGTCAAGCGCATATGAGGCCGTATCGTCAACATCCACCGAAACGACTGTTCTCCGGTAAATATCTGTAGTGTCCTGATAAGCAGGGGCTGCATCAACATCCATAATTTTCACTTTTCCTGCATCATCAAAGTGAAGCGGATATCTGGCACCGGATCTTGACTGTTGTTTATCATCTACCATTACTGTGTTGTGAGACAGCGTTCCTTCGAACCAATATTCAACATTGTTTCCCTGGTTTGCAGTGCCCCCGCTTCCTCCGTAGCCATGATCCGGAGCCATATCAATACCGAAAGCATTTATTCCCAGATTTAGAGAATCCATATGTCTGTGCGTGGTTGAGTCTCCCTCACCAAAATACATCCACCAGTCACGCATTGTATTTTCCTGCGTTGCCGCTGTTGTCTTGTTATACAACACGCCGTCACGCAAAGCTGCAAATCCATAACCGGTAAGAATATCGCTTTTCGACAGGTCAAATTCTCCGTATTCATCAATAACAGCCTGCACCTCTGCTTCCGGTGTTTCCGGATTCTTTGTGAAAATGTCATATCGGAGCCCTTTTGACGAATTGCCGTTTGTGAAATAAAGAAGCTGTGCAAAAAGCGGGTTGTCCGTATTCTGCATCCCGAGAAGCCAGTTTGCCTGATACGAGCTGAGACCTCCTTTTCCGAATCCGGAGCCGTAGTCTCCTATATTGGCGTGACTTATACCTCCGACAATTGTGTCGGCACCAAGAGTGAGAGACGCTATAACCTTCGGGTTTTTTATAAGGTCATACTTCGAGTCAACCTTTCCGTAATATGAAAGAGTTTTAATAATCTCGGTGAATGAGCCCGCAAAAATACCGTTATACGCAAGAGACCCTTCGTTGCCGTATCCGTCGCGGTCAATCTGATTCATAATTCCCGGATAAAGATCACATCCTGTGCACAGCCCCTCGGTTACTGTTCCTGCTCTCATAACAAAGTCAATCATTTCCGAAGTATCCGGTTCGCGGTCAAGAATTGTCGCTGCCTTTGTAACGGTTTCCTGCTTCATACCGAAGTTACCGCGTATCCAAGCTCGAGCTGTTGCGTAATATGTTTCCATAAGGATGTTTTCTTCGACATTCTGGCGGATAAGCTCTCCGTTGGTCTTCTTGTTGTCAAGGTTCCATTTTTCTGCATAACTTGAAAGGAATTCTATTACCTCCGGCTCGTCATAGCAGTCAAAAAATGCATCATACCCCATCGTAAACGGACGATTCACAAAGTTCTCGTGGATATATCCGCTTATCTTTCCTCTTCCGTTACCTGATGTAACAAGGTTCACGCAGTCAACTCCGTAATTGAAGTCAGGATAAAGATCCGCGACGCGGTCAAGGATTATCGCACCCGCGATGCCGTACTTTTTATCTCCGGTATAGAGATACGCATCGCGGAAAGCGGTAAGGGAAGCATAAACCAGCGGCTGGTCATACGCTCCGTGCAGATACCAGATTCCTGCATAGTTGAAAATTGCAATATATCTGTGTATCTCTTTTACGCCTGTCGGCTGAATACGCCCGGTGTCATATCCGAGTCCGTCATCTACGCCCCAAAAATAACCGGCACTCGGAACGCCCGATTCTCCTCCGGTTTTAAAGTCTCCCCATCCCTGTGTTATCTCCGTTTTTCTGAAGGGATCCTTTGAACCTTGCGGATATAACTCGGAGTATGTCTCATTCCAAAGATTACCCTTCGGGTCGCCATAGCCGTACGGGTTATCCTTTGCCCAATCAAATACTTCATACTCACCGTTCACACGCTCACCGCGTCCGCAGAGGACACCGTTGTTTTCAAGAGCTAACTGACGGTTAAACTCACCGTGCTCGTCAAGACCGAGCTCATAGAAGCTTTCAAAGTCATTACTTGGGAAAAGACGCTTACACTCTGCGCACTGTATCTTCCACGGGCGGGTGATAGCATCTACTTTCCAGCTGTTTTTCCCTCCGTACTTATGGTAAAGGTCTGCTCCGCAATACATGCATATCCCCACATCCGGATCGTCCTTTTCGCCGAGATATACGCTTCGGGGAATAGTATGATTGGTTATCATATTGTAGATATATTCCGTATACGGAAGCCACTTGTCCGCTTTTTCTATTGCCGCCTCAGCCTCTGCTTTTGCCCAATCATATTTCTGTATGTTCTCACGCGCTGCAGCAACCCGCTCCGGAGTGTAGTATGTAGAACCGACCTTTCCTTCGCGGACAGAAACCGTAAGCTTATTTGTTGCGTGCGTAATTCCGTCCAGCGTTACGGTTGCGGAAATTTCTGCAACTCCTTCTTCGCCCGGTGTTACTCTTCCGGTCTCATCAACAGCAATAATATCACTGTCGCTTACCGTATAAACAACCTGCGCCGAGGAAGCATCCATTTCTTTTCCGAAATTATCATATACCTTTACAATAAGGTCGGTTCCCGATCCGCCGAGCTTTATGGTCTGCGTTACCGCCGAAAGTGTTGCGTATGCAAAGCCATCCGGAAGCACAGTTACCGGAATATATGAGGTTACAGGTGCGGAATTCCCAAGAGTTGCCGTTACTGCAAGAGTAGCCGTGCCGACAACCTTCGCCGTAATCTTACCGTCAATAACATCTGCGACATCGTCGCCAAGAAGCTCATATGCAAATTTGAGGTTTTCTACGGCAATTTCTCTTTCCGCGCTGTTCCCGCCTTTGACGAACGCACGGAGGTCAATATCTGCACTATCACCGACATAAAGCGAAATTCCCTCTGTTCCGAGATTTTCCACCTTGCTAAGCTTCTCATCGGTTACGGTAATATCAACTGTGCTCTGCGAGGACTCTTTGTAAACAAGCGCACTTGCAGTAATTGTTGCATTACCCTCTGCCTTTGCCGTGATTCTTCCGTTCTTGTATTCAACAACCGATGAAGGCTCACTTGTTATATTAAGGCTTGATTCGGTATCAGCTGTTTCACCATGACGCTTGCCGAAGCTGTGAACTCTTCCGTTTGACAGCGGAACCTGCACATCAAGCGCTACGCTTTCGCCGACAGCGAGAGAGGTTCTTTCTGCCGTCATTACCGGATCACAAACCACCGGGTCTTCCGTCAGATACCTGAACGTGATTCCCGAAACCGTGTGCGATCTTGTATGCGCTGCCATTGTTCCGGTCTCACCGGACTCAATTGAGCGTATCGTAAGCTGATGTACTCTCGCATCAAGATAAATGGTATTTAAATTTACCGCAGGAACATCCGCCTGGTCTACGGGGTCATAAAAACGATATTCCCCGAGATATGTGCCATCCATATAAATGTAAGCAAGTCCTGCGCCGCTGTGGTTAAGCGCTCCCTTGAAGTCAATTTCATACCAGCCGTCGTAATCTATCTTTACATCAAGCACGGTGTCGGCATTTTTCGTGTTCCCTGTCGCCGAAACTACTGAACTTATACCGAATGCAAGATAGCGGCACGAATTCAGCACTCCCGAAAGAATTCCCGGCGAGCTTAAATCTCGGTTTATCTCAAAGCCGTCATTTTCTATCGTCTGATTAAGCACAGATGTATTGACCGGATATTTTGTGAAATCAAACACCTTGCTCTTCGGAGACTGCGGAACTACCTCGATTTCAAACGGGTCGCTTGTTTTGCTGCTTCCGTTTTTTGCAGTTACTGTTACGATGACCGAGGCACGCCCCACTTCTTTACCTGTTACCACGCCGTCATCCGTAATGGAGAGTATACTCTCATCCGCACCCGGTGCAAGCTCGAACACAACGAGGCTCTCATCCATATCGGCGGCGCTTCCGCTTTCGTGAACTGCCTGCGCCAAAAGCTTTAATGTAAAGCCTTTTTCCACTGTATCGGAGCCGGATACCGTTACCGTTTCAAGGGGTGTTATATCATTTACGATAATCTTAACCGTTGTCTTCTCCCTGCGCTCTCCGAGAATTCCGTAAATGTTTATCTCTGTCTCGCCCGATTTTCTCGCAGTTACCAGACCGTCCTTTGATACCGTTGCAACGGCTGTGTTTGTGCTTTCAAAATAAATTTCAACATCGCCTTCAAACAAGCTGTCATCCGTGTTTTTCGGAACAGTTGTTATCTGTGCCGTATCTCCGACATCAAGCTCCGTGTCAACAGACACATCAACGCGGTCAAACATTACCTCAAGTCCGGAGAAATCCACTTCCATCTCCGCAGTTTTCGAAACGCCGAGCACGGTTGCGTATGCGCGTACCTTTGTTGTTCCGTCGCTTACTGCGGTGATAACGCCGTCCTCGGAAATCCTTGCAACACTCTCATCATCTGAGCTGTAGGTTATCTCGATAGGGGCGTTTGCGTTGCCCACAGCAATTTCCGCTCCCGTATTTGAGAGAAGCCTTGCCGTCGTTTCAAACGTGTCATACGTTTTTGCCTTTGAAAAATCACCGCTCGCGGAAAAAGCAATGCTGTCAAACACTACCTCGTGCAACGAAAGATGCGCAACGCTAAGCTCATATCCGTGATTCTGGTCATCTGTCAAAGCTTCAAATCCCGGACGGAGATTATATTCTTTCACACTCGGCCAGTTCATCACTACCGGTGCAATGTTGAACCTTGTCCAGCCCTGGTCACCTGTTTTTCCGACCCACGGAGTAGCCTTATAGCCTTTAAGTTCTGTTGACGAAGAACCGCTGCCGCTAAGATAAGCAAGCGAGCCACAGGTGTTTTCCGGAAGAGGATTTACGTTTTCTGCCTTTATATATCCCGAAAATTCATAAAGCTTATTCGCATCGACAAGTACAAGTCCGGTATGCTTTGTGCCGGCTTCATTGTATGCGTCCTTACTTCCCTGCACACGTACAAGCTTCATCTTCTCCGCAGTTTCTCCGTCCGGCATCGTGAATTTAACAATATTGGTCGGAGAAGTCGGTGCGCCTACAATTCCCGAGAATTGATTTCTGAGAAGCTCATAAGTATATAAGCCTCTTCCTTCTGTGCGTGCAGCTGACCAGAAGGAGCTGTCCTTCTCGGTATCCGAGCTTCCGTCTGTGATATAAATTCCGTTTTCAAGCTCGCCATGATTTACACCTTTGCGTATAAGAAGGTTGTTTCCGACTACCACTGCCGGAACGTCGGCAGTCCTCGTCACACCGTCAAGCGTTGCGCTGACCGTAACTATAGTTCTTCCTATCTTCTTGCCGGTAAACGTGCCGCCCGTTTCGGAAATAACGCTGTTATCGGCAATTTCGTATGCATATGTTACCCCGCCGCCGAGCTTGCGCCCGTAAAGGTCAGTAACGATAATGCTGTTTTCCCCGCCGACATATGTATGGTCGGTCGTGAAATACGCACCGATTACCTCAGGGAAATTTTCTTCCTGCGGAAGCGGCAAAACGGTGATTTGCGCCGTTGCCGTTTTTTCAAGACCAAAGCGCTTTGCCTTTACCGTAATGGTGGCTTCTCCCGCAGTCTTCGCGCGGATAACGCCGTTGGAGGTAACCGTTGCAACCTCGGTATCCGAACTTTCATACGTCAGCTCGTCCGCTTCAAGCGTCATCGCCTCGCCGTTCTCGTTTTTTACAGTGAGAACTGTGGTTGCATAAGATGCGGGATAAATACTCTCTCCCTGTATCACGAGTTCCATACTTCCTATAAACTCGGGACGGGTTCCTCCGGATACTTTTATTTCGATATCTTCAGAAACCGTAACTCCGCAAATTGTTGCCGTTGCGGTTATCGTTGCCGTACCGTCGCTGACACCGATTATCGTTCCGTTGTCATCCATAACGCGGACAACATCTGTATTGTCGCTTTCATATGTTACAGGAACAACTGCATCAACCGGCTTTTTATTTGAAATCTGCTTTATCGCATTACCCGTATTTGAAAAATGCTTTGCGGAAAGCGTGGTTATCTCGCTTGCCTCAATCTCCGTCTTACTTGCCGACAATTCCATACTGTCATACACAACCTCGTGGACGGAGAACTCCGTCGCAACGATGTCTCCGATCTTCGTTCCACTTACCGACTGCATTACGGGGCGCATATACACGTTATTGTAAACAGAGCTGTCAACAATTACCGGGAAGGTGTTAAACATCTGCCACGGCTGGTTTCCGCTCTTTCCGTCCCACGGCTTAATACTCTGTCCGTAAAATTCCGTATAGGTTTTTCCGTCTTCTTCAAGATTGAAAAATGCAATTGTATTCCACATATCGCCGAGAACCTCGGTGTTTTCCGCTGCTGTCCAGCCGGTAAATTCATACATCTTCCCCGGCTCGGCAATTATCATTCCGCGGTTATCCCCCGCCGTTGCCTGCTTCGATTTCGGAGGCTGAACAACAAGAGATACTCTGTTTCTCTTCGGGTCAACCGGTGCATTTCCATCAAAGGAAAACCTTATGCCCTTTACCTTATTCGCTCTTCCCGGAATAAGAATGTCTTCATATGCAAAATCAAATATGTATTCAAGGTAATTCGCAGCTTCCGGATCACTTCGACGCGTTGCTTCCCAGAAACTGTCATTCTTGTCTTTGGCATCAGAGCCATCCGAAAAGTAAATTCCGTTTTCAAAATGACCGTGGTCAATTCCGTTGCGGTTGATAAGGTTTTCGCCGACAACAGCGATTTCAAAGACTATATCCTCTTCTCCGTCCTTCTTTGCGGTCACCGCTGTTCTGCCAAGTGCTTTTGCCGTAACGACACCGTCAGCGGATACCGTTGCAACCTCGGGCTTTGATGATGAGTAAGTATAAGATGCTGTTGCGTTTTCTATTTTTATGCTTTCACCCTTGTGCATGAACTCATAAGGAAAAGACGGCTCAGGTTCAAGGCTCGGCTTATCACCGGGAATTTCACCGCTTGCGTTCTTAACACCAACAAGTGCTTTTCCTTTAAAATCGCCAACCGTCACTGTAAGTACTGTCCACCCGGGAGAAACTGCTGTGATGATGCCTTTGCCATCAACATCAGCTACATCCTTGTATCTGCTCTCAAAGGATACAAAGCTCCCGACAACATCCTTATTCCCCAGTCTCACCGAAACTGTTGCATTTTCGCCCGGCAAAAGCTCTGCGCTGCTTATATATATCTCCGGCGTTCCTGTCACCGGCTCAAGCGTGAGGCTTCTTGTTGCAACATTAGTCGTAGTTCTGAATACATAAACAAGCGGAGTTGTCCCGTCCGAATACACAACCTTTCCCGGATAAGCCTTTACCGCATTTGCAACAGATACATTTCCGAGAAGGTGTTCTTCATTTGTATAATCCGCAATATCGGCCGACTTCTTCGGTCCCATATAGCCCGTCACACCGTAGCTTACATTCGTTTCATATAAAACAGTATAAAACCCTTCTGCCGGCGGCTTAAGCTCAAAACCAAGGTCAAGCTGACTTACTATACCATAGCTTGCATTGTTTATTGTGCTGAGTATGTCATTCGCTCGCAGCTGCATATGCCTCATATTCAGCACAACATCTGTTTCCTTTGCCGCGTGCCCGAAGTGCTTCCATCCATGCCCTGCCGTACCGCAGACATATTTGAAGTTAAAGTTATCTGTCACACCGGAGGTATTCTTATATATAGCTTCAACCCTGTGATACTGACTCGGCGAAACTCCGGTAAGACCGTTTTCCTCATTTAGTGCCGTTGTCGAAAACGTATATACCGTTTCGCCTTCCGCTGCGGCGAACAAGGTTACCGCCGGAAGAAGACTTATCACCATCGCAGTTGCAATGATAAGTGATAATATTCGTTTCATCTGTTTCTCCTTTCAAAGGTTCTCTGTTTTTATTATAGCGGAGAGGGAGCCCTCTCCGCTATAGGTAAGTTTTTCCTGTTAGTTATGCTCGTAAGAACCGTCGGTGATGAGGGTATGAGCTGTTTCATTTTTCAAAATTGCATAACCCACATATTTCCCCGGCTCATCTGCAACAACAGTAAACTGGTTGTCCTTTGTTGTCATTGCAATCTTGGTTGTTTTGTTGTCGCTGTCCGTGAACATAATTCCCTTTTCAACTGCATCACTGAGTCCGATAAACTCAGCCATAACACCGGTTTCACTGCCGACATCAAAGCTGTCAATGATTATCTTCATCGCTGTGCCGTTGAAGGTGTATTCCTCATATACCGCCGTTACGGTGCAGCTTTCCCATGCATTGAATTCGTAGATAGAATCAATACTTACGATTTCCGTTGCTCCATTATCAAGAGTTTTCTTCCAGCATTTGAACGGTTTACCGTCTGTATCCTCAGATTCTGCAGTGCAGGTGATAATCGTTCCGTACGGAACATTTTCCTGTGTGCCCGTACCGCCTTCAACTGTTACGGTAACATTATCGCGAACTGTATCTTCATATTCTGCAACCTTGATGTTGCCTCCGCAATCCTTCCAAGCAATTGCAGTGCCAAGTCCCGGAATAGACGGATATTCCGGCTCAGTGTTGCTCTTTGCAATAAGCTGACCGTCAATGTTGTAATATTCCGGTGTTGTTGTATCAGTTATATCGCCTTCGTATACTGCGATGATAAAGTTTGTGCCGTTGTTCTCCGGAACATAGCCCTCAAGCTTTCTCTCGAAGGAAACTATTTTCTTCCTTGTTTCCATACCCTTTGCCCAGTAAAGGAAGTTATCCCCGTCTTCATCTTTTTCCGGTGCTTCAATATCATATGAACCGTTTGCGTTCTTATCTGCATTGATAGTATATCCGCCTATTGTCAGACCGGTCATAGAAGGCGCAACGTAGGTGTAGCTATCATCCCGCTCGTTATGAGTAAATGCTGTTTTAAGTTCCGGATCATCTTCGTAAACCTTTACCTTCACAGTAAGGGCCTTTCCTGCAATCGTAGCCGTTACCGTTGCCTCACCGACTGATACTGCCTCGATAACACCTGCATCATCTACCTCAAGAACCTCCGGATTATTGCTCTCATATGAAACGAAGCTGTCTGTTACCTTTGCACCGCCGGTTTCAGCAGTGCGAACCTGAATTCTGCCGCGATTGTTGTTGCGAAGCTCTACGCTTATATTTTTTCCTATAGCATCGCCGCATTTAACTACCGGGTCAGCATTTTCAATATACGTAAGCTTATATCCGCGAAGGTCGATACTTGTAGTATTCGGAACCTGATATGCAAGAATCATTGAAGTTTCACCATCGCTATATACTGCCATTACAGGTGCGGTCTGCCTATCTATCGCTATATCATCACCGTCAGTTGCATAGGTAGAGCTGTTTTCTACCGTTGTCCCCACTAGATGAGCGCCATTGATATAGTTTTCTACATCCTTTACTTCTTCGCCCTCAATAATCACGGTCTTCTTGGGACCTGTATAGAAGTTAATTCCTGCTGTATTTGTATTTGTATAAATAGTATAGAAGCCTTGCTTTGTCGGTGCTTCAAGCTCAAGCGCCGCGCGGATTTCCAGATCGGTCGTGTTCGTTATGTATGTACCGTTCAATCTCAAATTGTCGGCGTTAGCCTGGAATAAGCGCGGTTGACCTGCTTTATATTCTTCAAACACTAAATCGTTTATGTCGTAGTACTTCCAGCCATGTGTGCCGAATCCGCCGATTGACGTGGCATATACTTTGCTGTCAATAATGCTGGTGTCTAAAACTCCCGGTAAAGTATAGTCGACACCTACGGTTAAGGTGTTAACAACAACATTGTTTTGTTTTATGTCGCCTTTTTTCGCAAAATAGTAGGTTTTGTCTGCAAAATCAACAACTTCTATATCAAACTCGACGCTCTCTTCTCCGACAGCTGCAACGATGGTCTCAGTACCCTTTGCATGAGCCGTTACAACACCGTTTCCGTCAACGCTTGCGACATTTGCATCTCCGTCCTTGACTGTATATCTTACAAAGCTGTTTGCAACTGTATTCGTCCCAACTTTAACTTCAATCTGCGCCGTCTTTGTCAAACGGTCTGAAGCGTTAAGAGTCTCTCTCGAAATACTAAAAGTCGGTTCACCATCTACCCTGGTAAGCTTTGCAGAATATACATTAATACCGTTATTAGTGTATGTACCTGCTGTCGGCTTCTGATGTGGGTTCATTGTGAATATAAGATTGTCTTCATCGTCGACATATATTATTTTTGTGAGTTCCTTATCCACCGCGTTTGTATCAGTATAGCTAACCGTATCAAGGAGGGCTTTTTCCGTTGCTGAACCATCCGTCGTGAGAGCATCAGAATACGGATTCATATAAAAGTTTGCCGTGGGGTTTGTATCGTTACGAACACCCTGCGAGTTAACGATTACTTTGTAATAACCTGCCACGTTAGGCTTTTGAAGCTCGTATGCAAGCTTCGCTGTTTTTCCGTCCTCAAGTGCCAGACTCGAGTTAGAGTTACTATTTAAAATCACCTGATAATCAGCTCCAAACTGCAGCATTCTAAACGAATTGCCATTGTTTGAATCCATCAAGCTTTCAATATCAGCACCAACACCAAAATACTTCCAACCGTGGTTTCCGAAGTCTACAACACTTGACGGAAACCAGTGAGAGAGGAAGTTTCCTATTCCTCTTGTTGAATCCCAAAAAACAACATCGTTATACGAGTTTGTCCCTCCTTTTGTATTTAATGAAGCGACGTCATTAAGTGTCTGAAGCTTAGTTTTAGAAAACGTATAAGTCACCGTGCTGGTTGTGGCATCGGTGTCAAGAGCCGCAGCTCCTCCCATCATTGACATGCACATTGCCAGTGCCAAAATTGCCGAAATAATCTTTTTCATCATTTTGTTCTCCTCCAATTTTTACATGTTTTATATATGAACTTGTTTAAAACAAGAAATATCTGCTTAGGCAGCTTTAGCTTGTACATCGGTACAAGCTAAAGGGGTATACCCCTTTGCGCGTTTTTTATAAATTTTCCAAAAATGCGCCGAGCCTTTCTGCTATTATTGCGTGGCCGTCATCGTTGGGATGAAGCCCGTCCTTGATGAACCTTTCCTGAATAATTGGAACTCTCGGCTGCAATCCTGAATTTTTGTACATATCGCATACGGGAAGCGAATAATATTCCGCAACCTCGCGGATTATATCTACATACGTTTTTAATGTTACGCTCACTCCGTGCTTTACGCGCACTTCATCCTCATTCGTCCTGTGAAGCGGAGTCATAATTACAATCGGCTTACCGGGATATTTTTCAATCAGCCTTGTAAAAAGGTCGTGACACGCGCCGTAAAAGGTTTCGGGCGTTCTGTCTGAGAACTCGCCTATTGCAGCATCGCCGTGACCGAAGTCGTTCGTGCCGCCGAAAACCACCACCGCATCTGCGTCGCACATATCATCTATGCGTGAGGCAAAATAAATATCGTCGGTAGGGAATATGCTCGGCACCTTCTGGTCTGCAAAGCGGGTTCCGGAAATCCCGTAGCCGTTTGCCGCGGCAAGACCGTATTTTGCTTTAATGCGCTCAAAATACCTGTTGTTGGGATCAACAACCTTGCGTCCCTCGGTGATGCTGTCACCGAGAAAGTTGATTACTTTTCCTTTAAGTTCCATCTCATTTTCCCTCTTAATATACCAAATCGCGGAAATTCTGAATTCTGTGCAACGTTATGAGATTTGTATCGTGGGCGGTTTTGGTGTTTTCATCGCCGGTGCGTGATACAATCAGCAAATCATCGCCGTCAATATCCATACCTGCATAATGGCGTGAACGGCGCTCATTATCATCCTTGGCAACAAGCCCTGCAAAGCACCAGTCTACCATATTTTTCGAAAAATGGAGAACAAGGCGGTTGCGCTCATCGCTCGGGAGATTGTAGCGGTCTTCACTGATGTATTCTATTCTCGTCATCGAATCTATGCTCTGACTCGATGCAAGCCAATAAAGCTTTGTTTTCTCATCATATTTAATAAAGAACTTATTCTGCCCGCCGGGCATCGGAAGAAAAATAACGCGCTTGCCCGAGGGATTGAGCTGACATTCAATATCTATAACCTCTTTGCCGTCACGCACACGCTCGACCGCCTTCATCATCGCGCAATAGCCCGTTCCGTGGGTGTTGCAGCGCATAAAGATATGGAATGTCTTTCCCGCGGGGTCGTACCAATAATGCTTCGGGTCTGTTATCTGAACAATATTTGCCTCAATCCAGCCCGTTGCATGGAAGTAAAACGGAGCAGGGGCTTTGTCATTTTCAAAATCATAAGCGTGACGGTACATTTCAGGGCTTGCGTAAAAATCCTTTTCGTGCTCTGCACCCTCCGGAAGCTCTTCCATGCTCTTAAAGAACGGAATCCCAAAGCCGTCGATATCGGCTTCTTTTATAACATCGCGGAAGCGGACTTCCTCTGAAAAGAGCCAGTTTTCACGCTTTAAGAGATCCTCTCCGCACTTGCCGCGCATAACAACGGGGGCGATTATGTTAGGTCTCCAGCTCGAACGGATAACCTCACCATCTTTTACAGTGAATTTATCCATAACAAGGTAGACATATCCGTCCTTATGCCATGCATCAACCGCACAGTGCATCCATCGCTCACCTTCGGTCAATTGAGAAGGCTTGCTCCAGGTTTCACCGTCATCATCAGAGCGAATGACAACCAAGTTGTAATTGCGCGCCTTTGACGTTGCGAGAATATATATCGAGCCGCCCGACACAAACAGACTTCCGTGGAAAAAATCCTCCTCACAAGTAATTCTCCAAGTTTCGCCCTTATCGTCGGAAATGCAGATTTTGCCGTATTTATCCGATATATCATAGCTTGCTATGTATCTGCCGCTCGGAAGAACGAGAATACCTGCAGAAAAGCCGTAGTCCTTCTGAGGATCAGCTGATTTATAGACTATTTTATATTCCGGTGCTAACTCTTTCATTTTCTTATCCTCACTATATGCCAAGGTAAGCTTCAAGCCAATCCGTTGCGTGCTTCATCTGCTCCACTGCATCGCGGTGGTATTTTGTAAGCTTTTCAGCAGGCACGTGGCGTGCGTAATTCTCTGTCGGTATTCCGCAAAGGTTGAGATTGTATTTTGCGGTAAGCGGATAGGGTTGACCGCATTCGGTGAAGCCAAAGGTTCCGATTATCGACTGAACAAGCTCCGCCTTTTCGGGTTCTTTATCGTAGTTATCACAAAGCCACGAGTAAAGCTTCGGATGGAAGTTTGCCATAATGCCGCTGTAGCCTCCGCCTCCTGCACGGAGCGATGCAAGAAGCGTCTGGCAATTTGCGTTCATAATCTTAAACTGTGAACCGCGAAGAATTTCAAGGCGGCGTTCTATCTCCTCAATATCGCAGCAGGTATCCTTCATAAAATAGAATCTGCCGGTATCGCGGCACCACTCAAAAATACGCGGAGTTGCAAGGCGCTTATAACCAAACGGACATTCATAAATACCGAGCCCTACATCCTCAGGTATCATTTTGAGAAGCTTTTCGGCGTTTCTGAGCCACACATCATCTCCCTCATTATTAAGGTCAAGGCGGCTTGTAATGAGAATAAGCGCATCAGTTCCGCTTTCATATATCTTATTGAGCTCATACGCCTGGTCCTCAAGCTTTTCGGAAACGTGACCCGATGAAACTATAGTCATTTTCTTTCCGGTTTCGCGTGCAACTTTCTGCGTTTCATCATAGACAACACGGTTAAGCTCTGCGCGTTCATCAACATTGAGGAAGAAAATCTCGCTCGACTGGCAAACCGAAAATATTCCGTGACAATTGTTCTCCGCATACCAGCGAACATATTTTCTTACCGTTTCAAAGTCAATTTTTCCGTCTGCCGTATACGGCGTAATCATAGTAGGATATGAGCCAAAATTATATTCCATATTCATCCTTCTCCGAGAGTGTAATTTCTTGTAATACAATTATAACATTCCGGCTTTTCCTCAAACAATATAATCCAAAGACTATTTTTTATAAAATACAGACACAGTAGTTGTTTTTAAGGCAATCCCGTGGTAAAATAAAACTAAATTGCGGCAAAAGCAGGTGTGTTCTATGAAAATATATTTCAAGCAGCCGGACAAAACAGACGGTTATTCCCCTTTTTCGGTTCTCAAGCTTCGCGACTGTTATTTAAAACACTTAATCATAGACAGTGACGCAAGCAAGATTACCAGCAAGCCTCATCATCATAACGGCTTTGAAATTCACATTATAGAAAAAGGACAACAAACATATGAAGCAGATGGTAAGCTACATTGCACAAACAGCGGTGAATTCTTTTTTATTCCGCCGTTTGTAAAGCACCGGGTTCTTTCTTCATCTCCCGGAACGGAGAAGTTTTCACTGGTTTTTTCGAGCACTGAGCTCTCGTATCTTACAGAATGCGTTTCAGATATTGTTCCCGCACGTCTTTTGGAAAATATCTATTTCATAATCAATGAATACTGTAACGCAACCTCTCTTTCCGAGCATATAATACAAAACTCTGTATGTGAATGTGTGATTATGCTGCTCCGTCTCTGCGGACTGCGCGAGCTTGCATCCGATAAAAACACCGAGGAGCCGGAGGATCTCCGCCTTGATGCCGCCAAGGCGTACATCAAAGATAATATTGAAAGCTGGCTCACGGTTTCCGACATCGCAGCATACTGCCACATAAGCACAAAGCAGATTACGAGAATTTTCCTTAAAAACGAAGGAATCTCCCCTGCTCAGTATATTGCAAAATCGCGAATTGACCATATTCATAAGCTTCTTGAGAGCAAAGAGCTGTCCCTGAGAGAAATAAGTGAAAAAATGAATTTTCAGAATGAGTATTATTTCAACACGTTCGTAAAAAAACATCTCGGTATGCCGCCGGGCGAATACAGAAAAATGACGAAATAACCAAGGAGGTCTTCTGCTGTGATTAAAGAAAAGATACTGAACGGACAAACATTTCTCGGAATTGAGCTTGGTTCAACCAGAATTAAGGCATGTCTTATTGACGATGCATATTATCCCATCGCAAGCGGTTCTTATGAATGGGAAAACAAATTAGAAAACGGGTACTGGACATATGATATCGAAGATGTACATATCGGTGTGCGCAAAGCTTTTTCTTCTCTTGCAAGTGATGTTTTGACGAAGTACGGTATCACACTTACAAAGGTTGCAGCAATCGGCATTTCCGGAATGATGCACGGATATCTTGCCTTTGATAAAAATATGAAGCTTCTCACTCCGTTCCGTACATGGAGAAACACAACAACCAAAGAAGCATCGGAAAAGCTCTGCGATCTTTTTAATTTCAATATCCCGCTTCGTTGGAGCATTTCCCATCTCTATCAGGCAATACTGAACGGTGAGCCGCACGTACCGGAAATAGCACACATTACCACTCTCTCGGGATATGTTCATTATCTGCTTACCGGAAAGCTTGAGCTTGGTGTTTGCGAAGCATCCGGTATGTTTCCGGTCTCCGGAGATGACTATGACAGCGCAATGCTTGATAAATTCAGTGCACTTCCCGAATGCAAAAATCTCCCCTTTAATATCCGAGACATTCTTCCGAAGGTAAAGCTTTGCGGCAACAGTGAAACAATTCTTACAGACAGTGGTGCAAGTTTTCTTGACGAATCCGATGAATTACAGTCTGGAATTACCGTATGTCCACCCGAAGGTGATGCCGGAACCGGAATGGTTGCCACTAATAGTGTAAAGCCAAGAACCGGAAACATTTCTACAGGCACAAGCGTATTCTCAATGCTTGTACTGGACAAGCCGCTTCGCAATATGTATCCGGAGGTTGATGTTGTTATGACTCCCGATGCATCCCCCGTCGCAATGATTCACAGCAACAACGGTTGCTCTGAGCTTGATGCGTGGGTGAATGTTTTCGGAGAGTTCGCAAAGCTTTCCGGAACTGACATTTCAAAAGACAGACTTTATAAATCATTATACGAAAACGCCCTTTCCGGTGACGATGACTGTGGAGAAATTATTTCCTACAACCATCTTGCCAGCGAACCTGTTTCAGGTGTAGAAAACGGAAAACCTATGATTTTCCGTACCCAAGGCAGCAACCTGACACTTGCGAACTTATTCCGTTCATTGCTTTATTCCTCAGTTGCCGTACTCAAAACAGGAACTGATATGTTGAAAGAAAAAGAAGGTGTTTCCGCAGAAGGATTCACCGCACATGGAGGACTTTTCAAAGTAAAAGGAGTTGCACAGCAACTGCTCGCCAACACACTCAATGTACCGATTTCCGCATCGGAATCTGCAGGTGAAGGCGGTGCGTGGGGTATGGCGTTGCTTGCAGCATATTCTCTGATAGGAAGCTCTCTCCCGCTCAGCAAATGGCTTGATAAGGAAGTTTTCAAAAATGTCGAAACCTTCATTCTTCATCCCGAAGAAGAGAAAGCCGACGGATTTGACAAATTCTTTTCTCTTTACAAGTCCGGACTCTCGGCGCTTAACGAGTTTTGATTGACAGTTGTAATAAGGTTTTATCATGACTACCGGCCGTGCCGGTAGTTTGCACTGCCCCCTTAGGGCATAATGCCGGCTGAGCCTATAGGCTCACCGAAAGGTCTGCCAACCGCAACGCTTTCACCGGCTT
>SVLF01000137.1 GCA_015068085.1 Oscillospiraceae bacterium | reverse complement strand
CTTCCTGCCGCCGTTACATCGGATATGGCAAGGCTCTGCATTGTTCCGGTAAAAGCATCACTGTTTTCAAGAAGCGTCTCAAGCGCCTCTTTTTGTTTTGTCCCGAAAAAGTATTTGGTTATCATCTCATCTTTCGTCTTTGCATCAATAGTTATGTATAGGACTATCTAAGTAAGCTCACCAACAGTTTCTAAATCTCATGAGGAGACGCCGCCACAAAAAAGATTTTTTCGATATCATCTCCTACGTCAAGCGAATAAAATGCTCGGTGATAATATTTTCTACTCTTATATCTCCGTTCGCTTTTTGCAAACTCCACAAACACCTCCGCTATCTCATCACTTATTTCTATGTATTCGTCTCCTGAAAACCATGGGTATTCATCTTTTAATCTTATTTTTTTCATTACCTTTCGTCCTTTCAATCAGAAATCTTTTGTGAAATCTAATTGAAAGGGCGGAGAACGGCAACGATATTCGATTTTGACTAAAAGAAAACAGCCAAAACAAACTCCATAAGAGTTTACTTTGGCTGTACGGTCAGAGTGTCCTCCATAGCCGTCATCGTTTGAAGCTCTGCGGCTTGTTTTACGATGTGTATGATGCTCTCTGTGCCTGAAATAATGCGTTATATACTTTATCAAGTGTCCCCACTCCTACCGCGCGGTAGCAGCGAAAAACCTATACGCGGACGGATATGCCACGCCTATTTATTTTTTTTGTGTGGTGTCCTCAATTTCTCCGCTTTTGCTATATACAATGTTCTCACCTCCAATTTCTGTGCATCTACATTTTTTCTTTCTATTTCTACATTTTTCGCACAAAAAAGAAGCAGGTCTTGAGGCTTTAACCCCAAAACCCACTTTTAATATTCAATTATATTACCTATTTTAACAAACTAATTATCTCCACTTCTGTAGGCATTGCTTTCAGCGCACCTTTACGCGTTGTGACGATTGATGCGGCTGCATTTGCAAAGCGAAGCATTTCAGAAAAGTTATTGAATCCGTTTTCAAGCACGTGATTTATACAACATCCCATAAAGGTATCGCCTGCTCCAGTAGTATCAACGGTATCATTCTGAATAAACGCTTTTGCCTCGAACATATCATCGCCATAATATGCACGACTTCCGTCACGCCCCATTGAGAATAATATGAGCGGAATGTTGTATTTCTCTTGTAAAATTGCAATTCCCTTGTCATAATTCTCTTCGCCTGTAAACCATGCAAGCTCGTTGTCGGAAATTTTGAGAATATCACAATATCGCATTCCGTAGTCAAATGCTTCCCTTGCATCTTTTTCCGATTTCCACAGCATTTCGCGCAGGTTCGGGTCAAAGGAAATCAGACAACCGTTCTCCTTTGCGATTTTCAAAGCCTTTTCCGTTGCGCTTCTTACCGGCTCATGAGTCATCGAGAGTGTTCCGAGATGGAATACTTTTGATGACTTTATTGCTTCTTCATCAACCTCAGCTTCATTGAGCATAATATCTGCACCCGGATTGCGATAGAACGAAAAGCTTCTGTCTCCCGATTCATCGTTTTCGACAAAGGCAAGAGTTGTTCTTGTATCTTTGTCCATTTTAAGGTTTTCTGTGTTTATCCCGAGCGATTCAATCTCTGCCTTTAGCCTTCTTCCGAAGATATCATTGCCTACCTTACCGATAAACGCGCAATTCTTGCCAAGATTTGCAAGCATCGCAAGAACGTTGCAAATCGCACCGCCGGGACAGGCTTCAAATGTATTGTTTCCTTGTTCACTGACTCCGTTGTTTATGAAATCTATAAGGAGCTCACCGAGAGCAATTACATCATACTTTTTCATAAATATCAGTCCTTTGCTTTCGGATATTCGTTGCACAGAAGTCTATACGGTGCTTCATCCTCTTCAATTTCGGGAAAACGTCCGACAGGGGGATTGAATCGGTTATCGTTGCTGTCGTCGTTGCACTGGCTTACCTCACCGAGGAGAACGGCACCTGTTCCCCCTTCAACAGAGAAATCGTGATATAGGTACTGCTGTACCATTATGCTCTCGCCGGGAGTGAGGCGAATCTGCGTTCCTGCAGGAACAGTATATGTACGCCCGTCAACGTATACTGTGACGTCCGACTCATAGTCCATTTCTTCATTTGGCAAGCTATTATATACACGGATGAGAACATTACCGCCACCACGGTTGATGATATCTTCCGTCTTATACCAATGGAAGTGATTCGGTGCATACTGACCTTCCTTTAGATAAAGAAGCTTTTCTGCATATGCCTTTGGGTATTTATCTTCCATAGCACGGTTACCGTTGCGGATGGTTATGAGAGAAAAGCCGAATTTATCAAAATCGCCTTTGCCGTAATCGGTTATGTCCCAACCGAGCATACAATCACGAATTTCATCATATTCGTGACCCTTATTCTGCCATTCTTCGGGAGTGAAGTGGCAAAATGGTGGAAGATAACAACAATGCTTTTTGCACATTGCTTCAAGCTCTTTCAAAGCTTTATTTATTTCTGACCTTTTCATCTTCTTTTGCTCCTTGACTTAAGATTTGCAAAAAATCCCCTAAGTCTTCAAACTATTATCTCATCTCCTGCATCATTCGGATGCAGTCCGTCGGGAATATACTTTTCTGCAGCCTCTTCATTCTGCATAACCAAGTGTTGTGTAGAATGCGAGATTTGCCTGTGTATTATCAAGCCTTCCGTACTGAACAACGATGTTTGTGTTTGATGCAAGCTTCATTGCATACTGCGTTTCAAACGGCACTTCAAAACCACACATATCTTCAATGTTGTTTGTGCGGAAGCAACGTACCCGTCCTGCCTTGACCGTCCACTTGATATCCTCATATGCATCCTTATCAACAAAGAAAAGTTTTACATTTATTTCTGCATCAATATCACTGTCATTTACTATTATTACGGATTCATGCCCCTTTGCAACGCCTTCACCGGGTTTCGGAAGCTCACAATCCGGGATAATCCATATCTTTTTACCTACAGAATTACACATCAAGCTCAATGATTCCTTTCTTGAGATAATCTGTCATTGAACGGTATCCGTCCTTTGTTACGACAATACCCTTTTCCCAGCGTGTACCGAAGGTCGGACCGGAGATAAATGTATCAACCTGGAAGGTCATATTCTCTTCGAGCAGATAATCGCTGATTGTTTCCATCCATGGCGGCTCAACCTCAATCATACCCGTTCCGTGGCAGGGACCGTAAACGAAGCTGTCCTTATATCCGTTCTCCTCATAAAGCTTGTAGAAATCCTTTG
>SVLF01000057.1 GCA_015068085.1 Oscillospiraceae bacterium | reverse complement strand
TGTTGCAGAATCCAAAAATGTACCATCCTGGTTGTAAAACTCAACTGTCTGCCCTGCCGCATCACCTATCTTGTCATAAACTGCCGTGAGGTATGTGTTTGACCAGAGCGTAAACGTGTCTTCGTTTGAGTGGCTGACATACGAAGTGAAGCTGAGCGCATCTTTTATACTTTCGTCTGCGCTTGCGCCGCCGCGCTTCCAACCTACAAACTTATATGTTGTGCCTTCGATTTCCACTTCTTTTTGTGCTTTGAGTGTGAGCGTTGTTCCCTTTTCCGCACTGCCTACGTTGCCTGCACTTACAGTGCCAACAGAAACGTAGCTGTTAAGCTCTGAGTAGTTTACACCGAACCCGTAACTTGCTTCGCTTTCAAAGTATTCCACATCTGTCTCGGGCACGCTGACATCCGCAGTTTTGGTAAGCGTGAGGCTTGTTATGTAATCGTTACTTCTTTTATCAGTTCCTGATATCTCATCCGGTTTTTGAGCTGATTTAATCACAAGTATTCTACCCGTACCTGTTTCGCCAACCTCACTTGCGCTCGATACAGTCACCGAATTGGGCAGAGAATGAACCTGTCCATACTTAGTAGTAGTGGTGCTAAATAAAGATGTGTTTAGCGAAACAGCATCATCCGTAAGTTCATATGCTGAATAGAGGCTGAAATCATCTGTGCCGTCATACGCAAGCACGGTATCTCCCGGAAGAAGATACACTTCTACAGAGCCTGAGAGTTTGTATGCGGTATAATCCAAGCGAGCACTGTATACTCCCGTCTCGGGAAGCTGAAGCCTGAATCCCGCATAATAGTATACCGTATTACCACTATCTTTGAAAAAAACGTTTTTATCCTTGCCGGTTCCCCAGTCCTTTGTCATCGGGTATGTCCTTGCAAGCCTACAACCGCCCAAATATGCCCATGGAGTGCTGTCTTCAACCGTGGTTGTTGTGGTATTTTCCCAGGTGAATGCCGCTTCTCCATTTACTACATACTTTGTCCCATCAGCAACGCCCGGACTGAACACATACGTATACGTACTCCCCACTGCTGCCATAGCAAAGGTCGGGAGCATAGACAACACCATTGCCACTGTAATAATAAAGCTGAGTACACGGTTTAGTTTCTTCATTTTCAATCTCCTCCGAATTTCAATTTTTCACTCACCTTAAACAGTTTGAATAACATAATTGTAACATTTAAAACGCACATTATTCAATAGAACAATGTGCGTGAAATTCTTTCAAAACGTGTTTTATTTAAAATACCCTTTCTGCTTATGCTGCTCTATCACAAAAATGACACAGAGATCAGTTTCTCATCAGACGGTTATGAAATTGCTTTTCCTCCGTCTGTGCAAGCCTGCGGTATTCGGTGGGTGTCATATCGAAACTGCAGCGGAACGCAGAGCAGAAAGCTCCGCATGAACGAAAGCATACCTTCTCAGCCACTCCGGAGACAGGGGTGTTTGAATAGGAAAGGTGTTCAAGTGAGATATTCAGCCGCAACGAATACAGGTATCGCATAGGAGTGATACCAAATGCTGCTTTGAATTTTTTGGAGAAATGGTTTTTTTCCAGATACATAAATTTCGCCATATCGGAGCACGACATTTCCACTGTATGGTTTTTATACAGATACTGTACAAGATAAAAGAAGTCTGTGTTGAGCAACTCTGCCGGCCTGCGATGGTGCTCAAGCTCTTTTCTTGAAAGGATTGATAAAAGCAAATTGTACACAAGGTCATTCAGGTGAAGTCTGTTGAATGCAGGCACTATAAACGAGATAATATTTTCCACATATTTTTTTAAGGAACTGTCACAAGTCAGGGTAAGCCTATTATCTCCTATCCTGTCTGCCAGAGCCTTGTCCGAAACATAAAATTTTATAGAGACGTATGAACCGTTTGAAGCTATTCTGTTTGTTGTTAAATGCGGCCAGCTCGGCGGGGTTATCTTAATGAGATTCTTTTCTGCAGAATAAGATAAGTTATAAAACGTATGAGCATGCATTGATAAGTGCAAAGGCGGAACGGAGATAATATTACTGTCAGGTAGAATTGAGTTATTGGGATAAAAGCCCTTTCTTTGCGCAGCTGTTACAGAAACCACATTTACTGCAAAATTATACATTCTTGCATCTCCCTTCTTTTTTAAAGCGACAAATCCGCTGCCGCCGCTGTTCATAAATAAGCCTTACAGTATAATAGCGTTGCTCTCAAGCGCGCGGATAAGAAGCTTTGCCGCCGCTTCTGCATCCTCAAGGTCAGCAACCTCATTTGGTGAATGCATATAACGTACCGGAACGCTGATTCCACCCGTCGGGATTCCGTTTCGTGTAAGATGGATGCTTCCCGCATCCGTACCGCCGACTGTTATGACATCGCGCTGATACGAAATCTTGTTTTCTTCTGCGCACCGGATAAGTGCGGAAACTATGGCGGGATGCGCAATTGCCGCCTTGTCCATTATCTTTATCGCGGCACCGCCGCCCATTTTTACTTCGCTGTAGCCGTCAAAGCCCGGGGTGTCGCAAGCATCGGTAACGTCAAGCACAATTGCAAAATCGACATCCGTTGCATATGCCGCTGTTTTCGCGCCGCGGCAGCCGACCTCTTCCTGAACGGAAAATGATGCATACACATCAAAATCACAATCCGAAAGCGATATTATCGTATAAAGCGCAACAGCACAGCCTATACGATTATCAAGATACGGTGCCGCAATTCTTTTGCCCGGAAGCTCGCGCAAGCCTCCTGCAAATACCGCCGCATCGCCCGGGAGAACATATTTTCTCGCCTGCGCTTCGTCTTTTGCACCGATATCAATGAAAAATGAGCTCATTTTTCTGTCCTTGAGCGCTGTTTTCTGCTCATATGAAATCGTTCCCGGCGTTCCGTCAAGAAACTCTACCGGCGTATTGTGAAGCTCGGGAACAGGCACACCGCCGAGTGCATCAAAACGTATAAATCCCTTTTCGTCAACATATGTTGCAAGAAATCCGGTCGTGTCCATATGCGCATCCAAAAGCACACGTTTTCCCACACCGGAACGACGCACAACGAGGTTTCCGAGCGCATCGGTGCAATGTGTAAGCCCGGCTTTCTCTGCCATTTCTGCAATAACACGTGCCATTTCCCCTTCAAAGCCTGAGGGTGATTTGACCGTGTACATCTTTTTCAGAATATCCGTTATACTAAGCATTAAGCATTTCCTCCTCACAGTTTATAAGCTCACGCGAAAGCTTAAGCACCGCTTCCATATCTCGCACATCCGCAACGCTTGACGGCGAATGGATATACCTTGTTGCAAGAGAAAGCGATGTTGTTCTCACTCCTCCGCGCGATACATGGATACGGCTTGCATCCGTTCCTCCCGCAACGCGGGATTTCATCTGCCACTTTATCCCCTTTTCCTCTGCTATGCCGCGCAGAAGCGAAAACATCTTTTTGTCATAAATTGTTCCGCCATCCATACATCCTATTACGGCACCCTCTCCCGGTGCGCATACACGCATTGCACCTTCTGAGGACGGAATATCCGCAGCAGTTGTCCCCTCAAGAACAAGTGCGAATGCCGGAGACAGCGAATACGCCGCAACGGTTGCACCGCGGCAGCCCACCTCTTCCTGAACGGTGAATACAAACCACGTATCGTACAGAAGCTCTTCCTTTATAAGCTGAATCATAACCGCACAGCCAAAGCGGTCATCAAGCGCACGCGCCTTGATTTTATGCTCGCCGAGCATCTTGACATCGCTGTCAAACACACCGTAATCTCCGGGGCGTACTATCCGCTCTGCCTTTGCCTTTTTCTCGCATCCGATATCAATGCAAAGCTCCGAAAGCTTCGGCGCCTTTTTTCTCTCTTCGCGAGTGGTAAGGTGAACCGCACGCATTCCTATAACGCCCGGAATACCTTTTTCACCCACAAAAACGCGCTTACCGACACCTGAGCGGCGGTCAACTCCGCCCACAAAGTCAAATTTGAGATATCCGTCCGAGGTGATTTCCTTTATTATAATTCCCACCTCATCCATATGCGCGCACACCATAAAAGGCTTTTCGCGTCTCTTTTGTCCTTTTTTGAGAACAAACAGGTTTCCGATTGAATCCTCGCGGATTTCGTCAGCACACTCTGCGACACACTCGCGCACAAATTCACGCACCTTTTCCTCATCGCCGGAAGCACCGGGTATTGTGCACAGCTTCTTCAATGTCTCAATCACAGCTTCGCACCTCCTGCAGAAAGATAAAGCACAAACTCATATATGAGCTTCGCCGTAGCCTCAATGTCATTTTTCTTAATCGTCTCAACAGGGGTGTGCATATATTTAAGCGGGATTGAGATAAGCCCCGTTGCAATTCCCTCTCGCACCGTCTGCAGTGTCCACGCGTTTGTTCCGGAATGGCCGGAGCAGACCTCAACGGTATGCGGAATTTTTTTATCCTTTGCAACAGAGATAAGCGCGTCTGACATTTTCTTCGTCATATTCGGTCCCACGCCTATCGCCGCGCCGCTTCCCGCATCGAACGTTGAGGACTTGTCCGCACCCGGAGTTGTGGCATGCGTAACGTCTACCGCTATCGCCCAGTCAGGATTTACTTTATATCCCGCAACAGTTGCACCGCGGCAGCCAAGCTCTTCCTGAACACTTGCAACCGTGACAATATCAAATCCGAGCTTTTTGCCCTTCAGCATATCCACGGCAAGAAGAATTGCGGCAAGGCTTGCACGGTCATCAAGAGCGCGTGCGGATATATATCCGTCACGAAGCCGCACAGGCTCTGAATTAAACACAACAGGTGTTCCGACCGCAACTCCGCTCTCTTTCTCCGCACCGATATCAATGAATAAATCCGAAATATCAAGCGCGCTATCCATCTCCTCACGCGTGAGAAGATGCGGCGGGCATACCGTTATAACGCCGCTTTTCGGCGGATCCGTAAGAACGGTCACCTCGCACGCCGGAAGTATGCGGGGATCCACTCCGCCGAGAGTGTCAAACCTCAAAAATCCGTTTTCTTCACCCGTCACGATAAGACCTATCTCATCAATATGCGCGTCAAGAAGCAGGCATTTTGCATTCTTTTTTCTGCATTTTCTTATACCGTAAACATTGCCTGATTTATCCGTTTCGGTTTTGTCAAAAAAGCGTGCCATCATTGCCTCGGCACACTTTGACGCCGAGTGCTCAAAACCCGACGGCGACGGATGCGCCGACAGCTTATTTATTATTGAAAGTATATCCAAGAGCGCACTTCCTTTCTGATGTCCCATTTCAATAATAAGTATAGCACACTTTTCTTCATTTATGAAGAGGCTTTTTCCTGAATTTTCCCGAGAGTAACCCCGCTGTAATAGCTTTTGAGAATCTCGTCGTATTTCTTTCCTTCAAGCGCCATTGCCCGCGCACCGTATTGGCTCATTCCAACGCCGTGTCCGTAGCCGCGCGTTTTTATTTTTAACTCACCGTCTGCATATGATACCGTGAAATTTGTGGAATTCAATCCGAACACCGAGCGAAAATCGCTCCCCTTTACCGCAACACCCGCAACGGACAGCGACTTAACGCCTCCGGCAGAGGAGCGGGATATCTTGCTTATCCAGTTTTCGGGGTTTTCATCATATACAGCATCCGGATATTTTTCCGAAAATTTCTTTTTAAATTCATCCGGCAAAAGCACCTTTTCCTCTTCGTAGCGCGGAGATTCTTTATCCCCCGGGCTTTCAACGCTCACAAGATACGGAACATTCCCGCCCCAGACATCAACGGCATTTTCGGTCTTTCCGGATGACGTTGAATGAAACACCGCCGTTATCGGCTCTCCGTCATACAAGAGTATCTCTCCGTCCGTTTCTTCAACTGCACGGAGGATTTTTTCCGTGTATTTTTCCGCATCACCGCTCCATCCCGCCGCCGTTTCCGAAAGCGGTGCATATGCCTTGCAGTGAGAAGGATTTGCGCACACCGCCGCACCGTTATGCTCTGCCGCGGGAGCTGCCGCAATTTTTTTCATTGTGTATGTCCTTGCCGCAACCGCCTGCGCCTTGAGCGCTTCTTCCGGAAACAGTGCCGGCATCTCAGCGGCAACCACTCCGGCAAGATACTCATCAAGCGGAAGCTTCTCCACACTTCCGTTTCTTGAAAGCGTCACGGTAACACCTGAATCGGAAAGCTCTTTTTTCTCCGTCTCCTCTGCGGTAGGTACAGGAAGCGTCGGCACATCATTTGCCGCGTTTCTCCCCACGGTTATGAGCGGAGCAACAAACAAAAATATCCAAAGACAAACACAAAGCAACAAAAAACGTCTCATAATCTACACATCCTTAATCCTTTAATAACAAATAAACCATTGACTATTCCCCCTAAATATTATAAAATAATATATTATATATCAATTCAGGAGGCACAAACATGTCCGAAATAAAAGTCCGTGACAGCGAAGGCTTTATTAAAAGAGTATGCGATACGGTCCGAAATAATAACCTCGTCAGTCCCGAGCTTGTGAAAAATCCGCATGTAAAGCGCGGTCTCAGAAACCAAGACGGTACAGGTGTTCTCGCAGGCGTCACATCTATCGGTAACGTCCGCGGATATACGGTTATAGATAATGAAAAAATGCCGATGGACGGTGTTCTCACCTACCGTGGTATAAGCATTGAAGATATTGTGAACGGAATAACAGAAGACAATCGCTTCGGCTTTGAAGAGGTTGCATATCTTCTTATGCTCGGCAAGCTTCCGTCAAAGGATGAGCTTGCGGAATTCAACGATATTCTTGCACATCACAGAACCCTTCCTCACAACTTCACGGAGGATATGATTATCAAAGCGCCAAGCGCAAACGTTATGAACAAGCTTGCGCGCTCAGTTCTTGCGCTGTATTCCTTTGACGAAAACGCCGATGATACATCGCTTGAGAATATGATGCGCCAGTCGTTTGACCTTGTGGCACGTCTTCCCATAATTGCCGCTCAGGCATATCAGGTAAAGCGCCACTACTACGAAAATAAAAGCATGTATCTCCATGTTCCGCCGGATAATCTTTCTGCGGCAGAGATTCTGCTGTACTGCATCCGCTCCGACCGCAAATATACCGACGAAGAGGCGAAGCTTCTTGATAAGTGCCTTATTCTCCACGCAGAGCACGGTGGCGGTAACAACTCCGCATTTACCTGCCGCGTTCTTTCCTCTTCTGGAACGGACACATATTCGGCAATCGCATCTGCAATCTGCTCCCTTAAAGGTCCGCTCCACGGTGGCGCGAACAAGCAGGTTGTAGATATGATGAAGGATATCGAAGCAAACGTAAAAAACTGGAAGAATGATGATGAGGTTTCTGAGTATCTCTCAAAAATCATCCGTCGCGAGGTCGGAGACAGGAGCGGAAAAATCTACGGTATGGGTCACGCTATTTACACAAAATCCGATCCGCGTGCCGTTATCCTCAAGAAGCACGCAAAATCACTTTGCGAGAAGCAGGGCTATCTTGACAGATTCGAGCTTATTGAATCTGTTGAGCGCCTTACTCCGGAGGTCTTCCGCACTGTTAAAAACAACGACAAGCCGCTTTGTGCAAACGTTGATATGTATTCAGGCTTGATTTATGAAATGCTCGGCATACCGCAGGACCTCTTTACTCCTATTTTCGCAATTTCCCGCGTTGCCGGCCTCTGCGCCCACCGCATAGAAGAGGCGCTTACCGGCGGAAGAATTATGCGTCCGGCATACAAGTGTGTATCCCGAAACACCGAATATACCGCATTAAATAACAGATAAGGGTGATATCTGATGAAAAACAAGCTGTTTCCATCTTTGTTCGCGCTCCCCGTTGTCACCGGGATATGCGGCGCATTTCTCCGCGCATCTCAGATTAAGCATGCGTATGATCTTGAAACCGGCATTCTGCGCAGCGGAGAGCCCTCGACATACGGCCTTGTTGCAGTGTGCGTCATTGCAGCGCTCATTGCAATTCTTGCCGCGTTTCTCTTAAAAAACGGTTTTGAAATCAAATCAGAAAAGCTCGGAAAAATCCTTTTTCTCTCCTCGGCTACGGCATCGGCTTTTATTCTTGTTTATGCCGCAATGACGCTATGTTCGCTGCTTGATGAATTCAGCGTCCCCACGCTTATCCTTGGTCTCATTTCAGTTTATTGCGCAGTTGCATTCCTTGTTCTTGCAAAATATTCTTTTACGGAGCGTGATGACGTTACCTACTGCGTATTTTCTGCCGTACCTTCTTTTTGGGCGTGCTTTATGCTTATTCTCGCTTTCCGTGATAAAATCTCGGATCCGATAATCGCAAACTACGCTCCTATGATATTTTCATATCTGTCCATTCTTATGTTCTGTTACTCGGTTGCGGCACATATCCTCGGCAAAAACAAGAAACACGTTGCTGTTTTCACGTGTTTCTTCGGAATATTCTTTATTCTTACGGAGCTTTTATCTCCCATTTTCGCCGGAGGGCTTGTTGAAATCAACGCTGAAAGCATAAGATATCTTCTCCCCCAGCTTGCATTTCTGATCCTTATGCCGGCTGTTACAGCCGGGATTATTAAAAAATAACTTTTCCGAAAGGGTGCTTGAATTTGGCAGACGGACACCGCGGAAGAATTCGCGATCGCTTTGAAGAAGAAAACATTGACACAATACCCGAAATTTATGTTGTTGAAAGAATTATCCACAATGTTGTGCCACGCCGCGATGCCGGCAAGGTCTCGCGGGCGCTTATCGAAACATTCGGGAGCTTTGCCAAGATTATAGATGCACCAAAGAGCGAGCTTCTTAAGATTGACGGAATCGGTGAAGCTTCAGCAACCTTTCTGAAAACAGTCCCATCTTTTTACAGAAAGTATAAGCTCAGCAAATGGAATGACAGTAAGATTTTCACTGATGCCGACACAATTATGGCATACCTGGAGGACAAGCTTGCCGGATATAAAGATGAAGTTTTTGCAGCTATGTGTCTTGATTCGAAGTTCCGGCTGATAGCCTGCAAAACGTTGTTTGAGGGCGGCATTCGTTCCATTGATGTGAATATGAGAAAGCTTCTCGATTTTGTGATGAACAGCGGTGCAGAGCGCGTTGTTATTGCACACAATCATCCGAACAGCGATCTTATACCATCATCCGACGATATCCATACAACTAAAATTATATACAATGTATTGCATTATGCCGGAATTCATCTTGATGACCATATAATAGTAAACGACAGCGGCGCGGTTTCTCTTGTACGGCTCGGAGAATTTCCCGGTAGCCCCACAATGATATAACATTTATAAACACAGGACTGCAAAAAGCGAATTTCGCTTTCTGCAGTCCTTGTTCTATTCACGCTCCACTATTTCCGTAAGCTTTCTTTCAAAGCGGAGATTTTGCTCAGATGTGCGTTTCGGCGGACCTTTGAGCCTTCCTCCGCTGTTTCTTATCTTCCTCGCTGTATGGCGGGCAAGCAGAAGTGCGTCTATATTCTCCCCGGTATATTCATCTCCGTCCTGATTTATACATATTGCACCGCGGGAGAGCGCCATTGACGCGAGACCGTAATCCTGAGTTATAACAACATCCCCGCGCCGGGCAAAATTGACAAGCGCAAAATCCGCACTGTCGGCACCTTTGGGCAAGATGTGAGTTTCTGCTCCCTCTTTGTCAAAAACATGAGCGGTATCGCAAAATATATGGCATGGCACGGAAAACCTCCGCGCAACTCCAACCGCGATATCAACAACCGGACATCCGTCCGCATCTATAAGTATCCGCATCCTTATAATCATTCCTTACCTGTCCGAATTCATTTCAATCTATCCGCGTATATCATCTGCTGACGGAATAACTCCGTATTTTTTGGTATACGCGCGGTAAAATGACGAATAGTCTCCAAATCCACAGGCAGTTGCCGCCTCGGTCACTCTTATTCCGTCAGCAATATACGAACGCGCCATATGAAGCCTTTTTGTCAGAATATAGTCCCATACGGTTGAGCCTGTAGCCGAACGGAAGCTCCGGTAAAGCTGGCCGCGGCTTATAAAAAACTTTTCGCACAGCGAGTCCACCGAAATATCATCTGTAAGGTTTCTGTTTACATACTCGATAACGGCACGTATCTGTTCCGTTTTCTCTGCCGGAGTGATATAAAGCTTTGCATCAAACAGCTTCTTTATTTCTGCGAGAATCGAAAGAAGCACAACGCGTGTGTTAAGCTCAGTTTCATATTCGTTTGCTTTTTTCTCGTGAAGTCTTGCAAACATCTCATAAATTCCCGTCGGTGCAGCAACAGAACGGTCATAGACGTTGCACTGCCCAAGCGGACGGTCGAAAAACGGTGCAAGAAGCCGCCTTTCCGGATCAACCCCATCAACAACAGAAGCCGGAAAATGGTGAGTTATCCGGTCATATGGCTCATCCCCCGTAAGGTCTGCCTTGTGTGATTCACCGGGTCTCATGAGAAAAATTCTTCCGTGCTCAAACTTATGCCTTGCCCCTTCAGTTATATAATATCCGTCACCGCGAAAAACACAAAAAACCTCGCACCATTCGTGAACATGCATGTGTTGAGGGAAAAACGGCGGATATGATACCGAACCGCCGTAAGACGGAAACTTCCCCCCTATTGCAGAAGTCTTGTTGTGTTGTGCCATCATCCTCACCTCCATATATGGATAGTATACACCATTCCGGAACGATTTGCAATATAAAAGTGCGATTATATGCTATTGACTTGCAAAGTGTATTATTGTAAAATTAACGTATCAAACTGGAAAATGGTGATATTATGACTTTTGAAGCAATGTGCAACGAGCTCGGGATTTCGAAAAAACCCGAAAGCTTTGGTACAATTTATGAGAAAATTAAAGATACATACGAGCCTTACGCAGCGCTCATACTGTCTGATGAATACATAACAAAAACGCTTTCGGCCTGCTTTGCTTTGTCCGGATTTATAAATGAGATTCTTGCATCTGCAAGAGAGGTAAGAAAAAACGACGCTTTGCGTCTGCTAGTCTGCATTATGGAGGAATGGGTCCGCCGCGGTGCGGAGGACATTGCGGATTATGAAGCACCAAAAGGCGAAGGCACAGCATTTGATTTTCTGCATCTTTTCCCGATGATTCCTACTATGCCGGATACCGTGGCGCATTTTCGTGAAAGGAATGTTCCCGAAGACATAATTGCAGCCACCATGCAGGAATATGATTTCTGTGTTGATATGCTCCTGCGCAATACAGGTCGCCCCGCCTTTGACAAAGGAAGGCTTGACTGGATGCGCCGTGTAGCAAAGAGCGAAATGATACGAATCGGCAGATTTAAATACGATTTGCCTGCAAAAAGAGTTTCCGGTATGCGCGCATACAAAAACGACTCCGGCAATATCTGCGTGCTTGCAGACAAAGTTGATGTGCACCGCAGCGGTAAAATTCTCGGCTCTGCAGGGTGCGGGGATAAAACAGGCAGCTTTCGCGCCGAAATAGAAGAAACACAGGATAAAATCATCGGCTACCCCGTAGTTGACGGACTTATTACGAATAAAAAATGTGAGCTTGAAAAATCGGAATGGTCTCTCTGTCTTTCGGAGGATGATAACGTAGTTTTCGTTCACATTCCTCCAAGAGAGAGCTTTGACGTTGCCGCTATGGAAAGCTCATATGTGCGCGCAAGAGAAATTTTCGCAAAGCATTATCCTGACCGCCCTTACGCCGCTTTCTTCTGCCGCTCGTGGCTTATGTCCCGCGATTTACGTAAGGTATTAAAGCCGACGTCGAATATTCTTGCGTTTCAGGATAAATACATACATTATCCGAGCCTTTGCGGAGGCACTCAGGTCTTTAATAACATTTTTCCGAAAATCGGCGTTCCGGCAGACTATAACGATCTTCCGGAGGAAACCAGTCTTCAGAGAAACGTAAAAAATCTGTATATCAACGGTGGACATATTCTCAACGATAACGGCTTCTTCTTTTAAATAAGAATTTACCTTGTGAAAACTTTCGCATTAAGTTACAATAAGAATAGTTTTTATAATAAATAAGAGAGGTAAATGATATGAAAAAAGTTCCGATTAGTTTTAGAATAGATGATCCGGCTCCGGTGTATTCGACATTCTATACACACCGAGCCAACCACCTGACAGATTACGGCGAGCCGATTCTTGAAAAATTCCCGAATTCGTTTCTCTTTGATTTCTGCGATATGATTGAACGCAACGGTATGAAGGGCAAATTCAGCATTGTTCCGATGGTTGCAAATCAGGGAGATATCATAAACGGTCTCGGCGATGCGCCGAGGGAAGAGATTGATGAGTGGCTTGATACGGTAAAGAAGAGAGTTGCACCGCGATTTACGATATCACCCGAGATGCTTACCCACTCAATGGCGATAGACATTAAAACGGGAAAAATGCTTGATGAAAACGAAAATCAATGGTCTCAGCATCAGAATCGTGAAGCGCTCACTCCTTATCTTGCAAAAGCTCTCTCGCTTTTGCAAGAAGCAGGCTTTGATGCTTTCGGAGTTACCTCTCCGTGGAGATTCGGAATTGATGTAAGGGATGAGTATGCAATATCAATATCCGATGCAGTATATGAGGTTTGCGGCAAAGAGAATGCCTGGTTTACACTTGGCGGACTTCCCAAGCCGGCTGACGCAAAGGCATGGATAGAGCTTGAAAGAAACGGAAGATGTCTTGTTTCAATCCCTTCAACAACAAAAGACAGGACCTGGCAGATACTTACAGACGGAGATATGAGCGAGGAAGCAATTTTAAAATGCGCCGATGCATATATAACCGAGGACGGAAAAGACGGCGATATCATCCGTGTGCTTGAAAGCGGCGGCTGGCCGATAATGATATCCCATTGGCAGAGTATGTATACAAACGGTTCATCCGCAGGTCTTCGCGCAATTGACATTGTGGGACAGAGAATCAAGAAAAACCTTTCCGACAGGGTTGAGTGGATGAGCTTTGAAGAAATAATGAATATGGTTATTGCAGATAAAGCGGCTTATCCGAAGCCGGTTTTTAATGATTAGTATAGTGTAACGCATCAGGCGTTATAAAAATAAAGCGAATGAGGAGAGAAAAAAATGAGTATTTTTAAACTTTGCGCTTTCGCAGACGAAGCAGATCCTGCGGTAAGCGGTCAGATTGACGCGCTTCACGGCAACGGAATCGAACTTATTGAGCTTCGAGGCGTTGACGGTAAGAACGTAACAGAGCTTACCTGCGATGAAATGAAGCAGCTTCGCAACCGCCTTGACGGCGAGGGTATCAAGATCTGGTCAATCGGCTCACCGATAGGCAAGATTGATATCAACGGCGATTTTGATGCCCATGTTGAGCTTTTCCGCCACACCCTTGAGCTTGCAAACATTGCGGGAGCAGGAAAGCTTCGTATGTTCAGCTTCTTTATGAATCCGGAGGATGCTCCGAAATACAAGAACAAGGTTATCGAGCAGCTCGGCGTGTTAGTCGATGTTGCAAAGGGCAGCGGCATCACTCTCTGCCACGAAAACGAAAAGGATATCTACGGCGATATCGCATCACGTTGCGTTGATATCCACAAGGCTCTTCCCGAGCTTCGTGCGGTTTATGACCCGGCAAACTTCGTACAGTGCGGTCAGGATACCCTCGAGGCGTGGGATCTTCTTGCTCCGTATATCGACTATATGCATATGAAGGATGCCCGTCCGGATAAGGTCATTGTCCCCGCAGGCAAAGGCGCAGGAAATGTTCCGAAGCTTCTTGAAAATTACGCGGCAATCGGCGGCGGTGTAATAACGCTCGAACCTCATCTTTATGAGTTCGTTGGTCTTGCCGGTCTTGAGCGCGAGGGTGCAACCTCCGTTATCGGCAATAATTACGCTACAAAGCGTGAAGCTTTTGATGCAGGCGTAAACGCACTTAAAGCACTTATATAAAGTTAAATTTACATAAAAAGGAGAGAAACATCATGCAAATCGGTGCCCAGCTTTACACAGTCCACAACCACACAAAAACTCTTGAAGATTTTTCTGCAACACTTAAAAAGGTAGCAGATATCGGTTACCGCTCGGTTCAGGTTTCCGGAACCTGCGCCTACGAGCCGGAATGGCTTCGCGACGAGCTTGCAAAGAACAACCTCGTCTGTGCAATGACACACATTGCTCCCAAGCGCATTATTGAAGAAACAGAGGATGTTGTCCGTCAGCACGCTGTTTTCGGATGCAAACACATCGGTATCGGCGGTATGCCGGTGGATATGCGCGGCACACTTGAGGGATACAATGAATTTAAGAAAGTATATCTCCCGGCAGCAGAGAAAATGCGTGACCTGGGCGCAAAGCTCCTCTACCACAACCACTGGTTTGAGTTCGATAAGTTAGAGGGCAAGGACGTTATCGAGCGCATCCTTGAAGACTTCCCGGAAGACAGCATTGACTTTACTCTTGACCTTGGCTGGGCTGCATTTGCTGACAAGGATGTTTTGGCGCTTATTGATATGCTCAAGGGCCGCCTTTCCCGCATCCACCTTAAGGACTTTGCAGACAAGCCGGCAGACGGAAGCATCGAAACCCCCGCATATCTCCGTCCGATTTTCGAGGGCAAGCTTCCGTATGAAGACTACATAAACGCTCTCTCAAAGGTAGGCTGCGAATATATGCTCGTCGAGCAGGATTGGTGCTACGATGAGGATGAGTTCGAGTGCCTCAAGAGAAGCTTTGAGAACGTAACATCCCGTTTCCCTAACGTAAAGTAAAAAAATTCAAATTAATTTATAAGGAGAGTTTTAAAAATGGATAAGGTAAGACTTGGTATTATCGGTTATGGCGCAATGGGTAAGCCCGTTGCCAAATGGCTCATCACAGAAAAGCAGAGTCCCGAGATTGATGTAACCGCAATTTGCGACTTTGACGCAAAGGCTCTTGATTCTGCAAAAGAAACATATAAGGATACAGCAATCAAATTCTTCGCAGATGCAGAAGAAATGATGGATTCCGGCGAGATTGATGCAGTCTACATTGCAGTCCCCCACTATGACCATCCTGTTCTTGCGACAAAGGCATTTAAACGCGGTCTCCACGTTATGCTTGAAAAGCCGGCAGGTGTTTACACAAAGGCAGTCCGTGAAATGAACGCTGAAGCAGAAAAGGCAGGCGTTAAGTTCGGTATGATGTTCCAGAGCCGCACAAGCCCGCTCTACCAGAAAGCAAAGGAAATCCTTTCCTCAGGCAAAATGGGACAGATCAGAAGCGTAAACTGGCTCATCACAACATGGTTCCGCTCGCAGAAATATTATGATTCCGGTGCATGGCGTGCAACATGGGCAGGCGAAGGCGGCGGCGTTCTTCTCAACCAGTGCCCGCATCAGCTTGACCTTCTCCAGTGGCTCTGCGGTATGCCGGAGGAAATTTACGCAAAGTGCTCTGTGGCTCAGTGGCATGACGTTGAGATTGAAGACGATGTCGTTGCAACGCTCAAATACAAGAACGGTGCAATGGGAAGCTTTATCACATCAACAGGCATCAACCCCGGCACAAACCGTCTCGAAATCGCTCTCGACAAGGGCTGCATCATCATTGAAAACGGCAAGCTCACCGTTAAAGAGCTCAATGTTGACCTTTCGACATACACAGGTAAAGAAGAGAGCTATCTCTTTGCAAACCCGAAGGTTACAACAATCAACTATGAATTCCCGGAGAACAAAACTGCAGGTCACGCACTTATGCTCAGTGCTTTTGCAAGCGCAATTATCCGCGGAACAGACCTTATCGCAGGGGCACAGGATGGCTTAAACGAGCTTACTCTCTCCAACGCAATGTATCTCTCTGCTTGGACTGATTCTACAATCAAGCTTCCGATGGATGAGGATCTCTTCTACGAAAAACTCAAGGCTCTTCAGGCAACATCAAAGCACAAGGTTGCAGAAGGCGAAGCAATTGATGCTTCAAGCATTTTCTAATCCGAATAGGATAATTTAAATAAGCTTTCTCATCATTCACCATAAGAAGAGGGCGTGCGGATCCATTCCGTGCGCTCTCTTCGCAATTTTTGCCGGAATTTTGTTGATATCGCTCACAACCATCTTGAAAACCGACCCTTTGTGTGGTACAATATTCTCATAAGGAGATGTATAAAAAATGTATGAAGATGTAAAGAACGCTCTGCACACTGCCGCACAGGAGCTTATTGAAAATGCCGGACTTTCCCGCGGTGATATTGTTGCCGTCGGCTGTTCGACCAGCGAGGTTATGGGCGAAAAAATCGGCACATCGAGCGTTGCCGAGCTCGGAAAGCTAATATATGATTCTCTCGCAGATGTATTCTCCCCTGCCGGGATTTACATCGCGGCACAGTGCTGTGAGCATTTAAACCGCGCCATTATTATTGAGCGCGAAGCGGCAAAAGGCGCATACATATGCAACGCCGTTCCTCAGCCGAAGGCAGGCGGCTCTTTTGCAACCGCGGCATACGGCGCAATGCGCGATCCGGTCGCGCTTGAGAGCATATCCGCCGATGCGGGTATGGATATCGGCGACACGCTTATCGGTATGCATGTGCGACCTGTCGTTGTTCCCTGCCGTCTGTCGGTTGAAAACATCGGCTCGGCACACCTTGTCTGCGCACGGAGCCGCGCGAAATTCATCGGCGGTGAGCGTGCACATTACGACGATAATCTTAAATAACTTTATTTTACAAAAACGGAATGTAAAAATCTAACTCCACGTTTTTCCTTACATAAAAATCCCTTGAATGTAAACAATAGTGTTATAACATCAAAACAAAAAGGGGATTTATATAATGAAAGCTACAGGTATCGTACGCCGTATAGACGATCTCGGTCGTGTCGTTATTCCAAAAGAAATCCGCCGCACAATGCGTATACGTGAAGGCGACCCGCTTTCTACCTTGTTGCTACACACCCACAAACCCGCATCATTACTGGGTTTTCAAGGCATAAATAAAACACTCTTAATTGCTCTTTAAACGAGTTTTAAGAGTGTTTTATATTAAAACAGAAAAGTTTTGTCCGAAGCACAAAGTCTGTTCTAAGGGCAATTTTACCCCTTTAATCAGTCGATTAAATCTTCAACCTCACATCCCAACGCTTTGGCAAGACTTACGACCACATTTACCTGTGCTTTACTTATATCGTTTTGCTTTTGCTCATACAGTTGAATCATACGCAGGGATACACCCGATGCATCACTTAATTCTTTTTGAGTAAAGCCCCTTGCTTTACGAATTTTATGGAGTTTTGCTTTTTCATTTGCCTTATTTCTGTTTATAATTTTTTCTGCTTCTTCCACAAATTTGCTCTCATCCGCTTCGTGGAGAATATACATTGACATTATTTTAGAAATAGTCAGACCATTTGATGCAATATCTTCAAATCTTCTGCCGGAGTACCATTGATAATAAGCAAGTACCCAACCTGCCCAATATTCCTTTCCCTTAAAGTCGGGGTTTGTTGCAGGTGTGTCCGGCGGAGTAATATTTGTTTCTTTCAGAACTGCCTCACAAAGCTCTGCTCCCGACATACCGGTTATATATTTAGGGTTTCCTTTTTCAAATTTTGATGCTATGCCCGAATTTATAAACCAGGAGAAGAATTCATCGGGTTCATAATTCAAATCACAAATAGCATAGTCTAACATATCTGCTAAGTTGTGCATTGCATCATCCAAGTATAACTCGTTGTAGGCGTTCATCGTCATTTCTCCACCTTTCTCTCATAATATCAAGAATATAAACCTCAGTATCAATAGACCCTCTGCCTTTTTCCTTTCGGAATTCATTGCGTGCCTCGGTATCTCTTGCAAGTTTTTTGGGGTAATATATTTCTTGCCGGGCGGGTATTGCTTTTTCAAACTTAACAAGTTCAAATGCTTTTTCACTTTTCAGAGTTACTTGCTCACCAAGTTTTCCAAGAACCATAGCCGACTCCAACTGTGAAAGTGAAATGGTACTGTTTAAAAATGCTGTCGCAAATGAAAAGTAAGAATCATCCGCACGATAACCCTTTATTATGTCATAGTTTTTGTAATCAATAGAAAAATTATCATCTATATATGCCTTCGCTTGCCTTGCTATGTCTCCGCCAATACGAAATTTTCTGTTTTCCAAAAGAACAGATAACCAATTCAGTATGTTATATTCTCCACCGGTAAGTGAAAGAATTTTTAAATCTTTGGTGTCAATTGTGTATTTGTTTGCGTAGCCGCTTGTCTCTGATGAACAAGCCCATTCTTTTGCAAGCTCTGAATTTTCGGTACAATAAAAACCAAGTCCGTAATCATTGTTGGGATTCCCAAGACCAAAGACTGGTTTCTTAACAATTTCCGGAGAACCGTGATATATTGTAAGCATACACATCTTCCTTCCTTGTATCGTTATACCGATATTTGTATTTATATTATATCGTTAAAACGATATTTTGTCAATGGCTTTTGAGAGTTTCATACATTGCTTTCAATAATTCTGTGTATTTACACAAGATTATGGAAAGTAAGCATATAATTTGGAATATAATTTTATTTTTTTCAAGCAAAAATTAAAATAGTCCTATCTCATTTATAATAATATAATCGCTTTAAAAGTATAAATCTCCTTATTCTCCCACCTTTTTCCTTACATAAAAATCCCTTGAATGTAAACAATAGTGTTATAACATCAAAACAAAAAGGGGATTTATATAATGAAAGCTACAGGTATCGTACGCCGCATAGACGATCTCGGTCGTGTTGTTATTCCGAAGGAAATCCGTCGAACAATGCGTATTCGTGAGGGCGACCCACTTTGTACCTTGTTGCTACATACCCTCAAACCCGCATTATTACTGGGTTTGTCGGCATTTTCTATGATGCCCATATTAGGGTCACAAACGAGTTTCAAGACACTTTTGGGGTAATTTAGAGTAATTATAAGCCTCAGAAATTAAAACCATTTTAAAGGGCAAATTTTCACTTGGAAGAAAAAAGGGAAACCGAACTGTATGTGTAAATTATAAAATGATGTCGTTTGTGTCGTCACCTTCCAAAAATATTTTAAAAAATTGTTCATATGGCAATTTTTATATACCGTCTTGTTTGGCGGTATAGTTTT
>SVLF01000056.1 GCA_015068085.1 Oscillospiraceae bacterium | reverse complement strand
GGACAGGAAGTGAGCAGGCGATACTGAAAAGTGACGGAGATGATGCGACGATTTATATGCGCTCGTATTCAACGCTTTCAGACGGTAAGGTTATATTTCCGGTAAAGCACGGAACCTCCGGACTCGGAGCAATCGCCGAGAGGGCGATATGCACGTTTCTCGATGATCCGCTTTACTTAACGCGCAACGGAGTTTACGCCATAGGGATGCAGGATATTTCAAATGAGCGTGCACTTAATATCCGCTCGACGCGCGTGAACAAGCGACTGCTTGAGGAGGATGACCTTAAGAATGCGCTGATGTGTGAATGGAACGGATATCTCATCCTGTGCACGGGCGGCAAGGCATATGTCGCGGATGCGGCGCAGAAGCAGTATCCGAGGAACGCCACAAACACGTTTGAATATGAGTGGTATTACTGGACGAACATTCCGGCAACGGCTTTGTATGAGGATGACGGAGAATTATTTTTCGGAACGGAAGACGGCAGGCTTTGTAAGTTCAACACGGACATTGATAAGGAAAGCGGTGAGGCTTATTCCGACGACGGTGAGGCAATAGTGGCAGAATGGACGACAAATCTCTCCGACGACGGAAACTTTATGCAGGAAAAGACTCTTGTGAAAACAGGATCGGGAGTGATGCTGAAGTCAAAACCGAACGCGGCAGTTACCGTGATTGTCCGCACCGACCGTGAGAAGGATAAAACCGTTGCCGAAAGAAAAGGATCACGAAGTGATGACAATGCAACAGGATACTGCGTTGTTCCGTTTAATACGCGAATCAAAAAATACGGAGCTATTCAGATAGTCTGCCGCAATGACAAGGTGAATAATTCTTTTGGAATAGGCGGAATAATAAGACGGTTTTTCTACGGAAAAATAAAAAAATGATTTGATTTGGAGGAAGTTAAATGAACACAAATACTTTTATAAACAACAAACAAAAAAAGGCAACCGGGGTTATTTATCAGACCCCGGACGGGAAAAATGCACAGGGATATATAATTGACGGCAAGACCTATAAGGATGAAAACGGCACCACACGTGTTGATATCGGCTCGACAGTACCTACGGCAGGCGGGACATTTACGCTTACGGGGGCCGGCGGCGTGAAAACTCCATCAAGCGTTGCAGATGACCTCAATGCCGCATATAAGCAGAGCGCAGGGCATCTGGGTGCGGCGTACAATGCGAAGAAAAACGCGATAAATGCCGCAACCTCACGCCAACTTGACCATATAAACGATAAGAAAAAGGATGCATATGCACAATATGAGAATGCAAACCGTTTGGCATATCAGGCGTATGTGAATGCATCTAATCCCTACGGAGCCGCGGCGGAACAGCGTGCAAAAATAGGACTTGCAAACTCAGGGTATGCCGAAACCTCGAAAATGAAGCTTGCCAATACATATCAGCAGGCATTGGGGCAGAATCTGCTTTCGCGCAACGCATATCTGCAGGAACTTGATAACGCATATCGTGATGCGAGATATAACGGCGATATTGAGCTTGCAAATGCCATTGCGGATTATGAGCAGCTTGTTTACAGACACGGTATTGACGCGGCAGAAGCGATTGCGGCTCAGAATAACCTTGCCTACAATGCGGGAATAAATGCAAACAACCAATTCTGGCAAAGGCAGAAGTATGAGCGTGAGTGGAATGCCGAGGAACAGGAAAGGATACGGGAGTGGAAAAAGGAGCTTTGGAACCGGGCTTATAAGCTGGCAAGTAAAGGATTTTCCAATCAGCAAATTGCAGATACGCTGGGCGTAAGTCTTAACGACTTATACAGTGTAATGAGAGGATGGTAAGTGTTATGGCATGGTGTATGATATCAACGCTTATCGGCGCGATAATATTCGGTGCCGGAATGGCTTTTGAAAAATTCCTTTCCGCAGATGCGGCGGAGCCGGAAACAAAGGAAAATCAGGAGAAGCTCCCGGAAAAAGAGGATATGAAGCTTTTCGGACAGTGGAAAAATCTTTTGGATTATGACGGAACAAGACAGGAGGCAGATTATGATGACAGGTAAAAGACCAGAAGAGGTCTGGCAGGAATATCAGAAAGGAGTTTCGTACAACACCGGAATTGATTTGTACGAAACAGTGAAGAAGAACGAAAACTTTTTCATAGGAAAGCAGTGGGAGGGGGTTAATGCACCGGACATTGCAAAGCCGGTTATAAACGTGCTGCGGCGTGTTGTCAATTACTTCATCTCAATGATAGTCGCCGATGATATAGGCATAGCCTTCACACCGTTTATTGCTACCGAGAAGCGCAGGAAAAATGCTGAGATATGGTCACGCGAGGTGGAAAAGGTTATAGAGCTTGCGTCAATAAAGGAAAAATCCCGTGATGTGATACGTAATGCCGCAGTTGACGGCGACGGTATATTGTATTTTTATTTCGATCCGACGGTAGAAACCGGGCAACTTATGCCCGGCGGGATAAACTGCGAGATTGTGGAAAATACAAATCTGTTTTTTGGAAATCCGCATATGAACGACCTTCAGAAACAACCGTACATAATAATAGCATTACGGAAAAACATTCATGCTGTCCGCGAAGAGGCGATAGAGCACGGAATGAGCAGAAGCGAGGCAATGGAAATACTTCCGGACAGTGAATATGAATCCTATAATATCAGCAGAAACAATGACGGAAGCGAGCTTGCGACCGTGCTCGTCAGATTCTGGCGCGAAAACGGAACGGTACATGCGATGAAAACGACGCGCGACAAGACTATACGCGCGGCGTGGGATACGCAGTATCACCGGTATCCCATGGCGATTATGCAGTGGGAAAAGGTGAAAAATTCATATCACGGAGTGGCAGCGATAACGGGTTTAATTCCCAACCAGATAAGCATAAATCAGCTGTTTGCCATGGCAATCCACTCGGCAAAGGCAAATGCATTCCCCAAGACGATATATGATGCTACAAAAATATCAGCGTGGACAAATAAGGTTGGGCAGGCGATTGGCGTTGTGGGAAATCCGAATGAGGCAGTTGCCTCAAGCTTCCGCGGTGCGGATATGTCTGTGCAGGTGATGCAGCTGATAGAAAAGATGATACAGTACACGCTTGAGTTTATGGGAGCATCGGACGCGGCGCTTGGAAATATCAACCCGCAAAACACATCTGCGATAATAGCAACGCAGAAGGCATCTGCTATGCCGCTTGAATTACAAAAGCTTGCATATAACCGGTTTACGGAGGATTATGTGAGGACGCTTGTGGATATGATCAGCGTGGATTACGGTCTGCGTGAGGTGCAGAGCGGAGAAGACGGAGATGCGAAGGCAGAGTATTTCAATTTTTCGGAGGAAAGCGCAGTTGAGCTGAGCCTGAAGGTGGATATCGGATCAGCGGCATACTGGAGCGAGCTTATGCAGGTACAGACGATGGATAACCTTTTCACAAAAGGAGTTATATCGGATGTTATCACATATCTTGAAGGAATACCTGAGCAATATTTGCGGAACAAGAGCAGGATAATTGCAAAGCTTAAGAGCGAGCGGGAAATGACACAGATGCAGCCACCGCAGATGCCGCCGGTCGGAACATCAATGCCGGGGATCGGATACCCTATGTAGAATTGGTCAAAGGGGTTCTCTTGTGAACCCCTTTGAAAAGGGATTTACAAAAAACAAAAAATAATATACAATAAAGGATGTGAATAAATGGCAAATAAAACTAAAGACATGAGCGATATATCCGCGAAAAGGCGGCGCAAATGCCGGACAACGGACTGCATGAGCTTCTGCAATGGTCTGTGAGAAATATGCCGGAGAGAAAGCAAGACACATTTTTCGTAAGTCCGCAATTTTCAAACACGCTTTATCCGGAAATATCACCGGGGCATTCTAACGGAAACATATCGCAAAAGAGCTACTATACGAAGAATAAATCAATATACGGAGAGAATACGGATAAAGCGCCTGATGCAATCAGCAATATTCTGACTGCAACATCATTGGTTCCCGGTATAGATACATTTGCAGATGCGGCGGCAATACCGGTAGACATTCTGCGCGGAGATTACATATCGGCAGGGCTTGATGCGTTTGGGATTCTTCCGTTTGTAGGAGAAGTAGCCGACACCGCAAAGCTTGCACGCGCGGGGATAAAGGTAGCTGACAAAGCACACGATGCGGGAAATGTTATTGATGCCGTTAAAACGGTCGATGCAGCCGCTGATGTTGCTGATGCGGTAAGGTGTGCGCTTTTGGCTTTTACCGGACACAAATATTTTAGTTTACAAAAGTTTTCTTTTATGGTAGAATATAATTAGTCACGCAACTTAATATTTTTTATTCCAACTATGAAATATAAGTGTGTATTTTTGTTTCGGCAAAAATGCACGCTCCGTTTCACATGCTTATATTCATCGTTGGAACTTGTTCCCGCATGCTTAGAGTATTCTGGAATTCGTTGCGTGACTGCACATGGAGCTGTATTTTTCGGTGCGTGGCTTCCGTGTGAGGTCACGCACTTTTTCGTTGTACAATAAAGCACCTCTATGTGCAACGCACATAGAGGTGTTTTTTTCTATTTTTCGCGGTTATTCTGCTGCAGCCTGGATTGTGAGGACTTCGCGGGAGGTGCGGATGACCTCGGCAGTGTCGATGAGGAGATCTGTTTCACCGTTGATTTCCTTTACAAATTCCCCAAGTCCTGTTGCATCGTATTTTTTAAGCGGGACAGGAGTGAAGCCGTCGCTTCCGTCAAGAGCAACGCAAAGCTGTGCACCGGTATCGGAATCGATGCCGGCGTGTGCCGCCTTGAGCTTGTATTCAACAACGCCGCGTGTGCCCCAGACCGTTGTTCTCCAGTATGTTTCAAGGTTAAATCCGCAGCTTGCCGGAGCAGCATAAGAAACGTCACCGGTAAAGCCTGCGCCGTTTTCGAGCTCAACCATAAACTGTCCGCAGTCGCGGAAGGATTTTACCTCTGTCGCAAAGTGGTTCCAAGTACGTGCGCCGTGAACCTTCTTAAGTCCGTAGCCCGTAAGGAAACGTACAAAGTCAACAGCGTGGATTGCAATGTCGTTAATCGTGCCGCCGTGCTTGCCGTCCTCAAAGTACCACATCGGACGAGTACCGTACTGAAGCGGATGCTGACCGGTGATGTTGATTGTGCCGACTTCACCAAGAGTGCCGTCAGCAATCATCTCACGGATATTTCTCATACCTGCAGAAAATCTCATTGTGAGATAACAACCGACCTTAAGGTTCTTTTCCTTTGAAAGCTTTTCAATTTCATCAAGCTCAGAAAGAGAAGTGCAGACAGGCTTATCAGCGTATACGTGCTTACCTGCCTTAAGTGCGGCAATAGCCTCACCACCACGCTCGCCGTAGCAACCGCCAAGGCAGATTGCATCGACGCGCTCATCGTTTAAAACATCCTCGAGCGTTGCATAGTTAAACTCAAGTCCAAGACCGTCTGCAAGAGCGCGACCGGTCTCAGTATCTTCCCACGCACCGAGAACGGTTATGTTCGGGTCTGCCATAGCCTCTTCATAAATTGCACCTGTGTGGCGGTGCTTAAATCCTACAAATGCTAAATTCATTTTTATTTCTCCTCTTTATTTAAGTGATTTGATTATTTCGCTTGAACCTGCAATAAGAAGCTCAGCTGTTCCCTCGACATAGCGTGATGTAAGTGCCTCATATCCACCCTCGGAAAATGCCGACGCTACAGGATAATATCCCTCATAGCCGTTTGCACAGCAAGCAGGAATGGTGAGGGCGAACGGGGAATTTGCCTTAATCTGACGTCCTACCTCGGTAAACGGCTCGCCCGGAAGTGATGCAAATACCATATCTCCGATAGCTACTGCACAAACGATAAGCTCTTTGTTGTCAGGCTTTGACTGCATTTTTTCAATTCTTGTTGCCTTGGCAATCATCTCTGTGCGGAGCATACCGTGGACATCCGGAAGTGCGCCCTCGGACCCAAGCTCGTGATAACGCTTTGCAAGCTCAAGAGCCGCAGGAATTTCTTCAGGCGTTCCTTTGTTGAATTTTGTGGTGATTATTTTGTGTGCATAAGAAATCTTTTCACCGTTAAGTTCTTTTGCAAGCTCGTAGTTTGAAATAACGCTCATTGCAATCTTTTTGCCCATATAGCGTGCACGGTCATAACCGCCTGCACATTCCTTTTCGGGATCAAGACGGATGTCAATGTGGTTGGAGTCACCCTGTGCACCGTTAATGTACATACAGAGAGAATCCGGAACATTAAGCTCATATGTATCGCGGACGAATTTCGGGTAGTCTGCAGAAAGATGCTCGCCGCCGATGACATCAGGGTGAACCTGGAAGTTGACGATGCCGATTTCCGGCTTTCCCTCACGCTTTATGATAAGAAGCTGTGACTGTTCATCAGGTGTGCCGAGCGCATGATCAACATCAGGATTCTGCCAGCCCGGATTTGTGCGGACAGTTCCGTCCTTCATGCGGTAACGGCGGATAAAGGATACACCCTTAACCTCACCGCGTGTGATGAGACGCTTTGTGACCGGAGCAAGATCATTTACTGCAAGAGCTGCGATATTCGCAAGACGGGTGATAAGCCACTCACCGTATTCGGGGTTTTCAAATTTTCCGATTTTAGCTTCGGTGCTTGCAATCCCGGGACCGAGATGGGTATGAGTGCATGCGATGAACACACCGTCAACCTCTGCATTAATTGCCTTTGCAACCGCCGGACGAAGAAGAGACATAAACTCCATATTCATACCGATAACATCGATACTCATGACAACGGCTCTTTTTTCACCGTCGTCGAATGCAACCGCTGTTGCAAGGAGCGGGTCGAGAACGCCCTTTGCTGTTCTCGGCTCAAAATAACCCTGAACGGAAACACCAAGCGGAGGCGTAATTTCTCCGCGCGCAAATCCTGCTTTTAACATAACAATCACCTTTTCCTTTGTTTAAAAAGTTGTTCTCAGTAATTATATAATGAAAAAACATATTTTGCAATATGAAATCGGGGATTTTACGGAAAATTTTTGTTACGCTCGTTGCCTTCTCAAGATCTGGTTTCTTCTATATTAAAAATAACAAGCAACACTGAAGGTATTGCTTGTTATATGGTCGAGATGACAGGATGACAGATTGCTTCGCAACCTGCACTGCTCGACGACCGCTCCGCAATGCTCGCAGTACCCGTCTCGCACCAACTTCGCTAAAAACGATTATTAATCGTTTTTTACACGCTTGTTGCCTCCTCGAGGTTCGAATCCTTTCATATTTAAGCAAAAAACGGCAAACCCTAATGGGTCTACCGTTTTTATGGTCGAGATGACAGGATTCGAACCTGCGGCCTCTGCGTCCCGAACGCAGCGCTCTACCAAGCTGAGCCACATCTCGAAGCGAACTACTTAATTATACGGAAAAAAGTAGAATTTGTCAAGCCTTTTTTTCTGAAAAAACAATTTTTTCTTTTATTTCTTCTTTTGAGAGCTTGAATACGGTTTTACATCCGTCCGGATTTCCGGACGGATAATCGCTTTTTACGTATTTTATCGTTAAGTTCTCGGCTTGATTCGGGGAATCTTCATTTATTATATTCGGATTGCAGTATACCCCATTTTGCGGAGCTCATCTATGCTTATAATGCGCTCGCTCCCTTGATTTTCTGTTTTTTGCTCGGTACACAGCTGTACAAAAGCTTTCCACGCATCACCGCGAAGTGATGCAGGACAATCCTTTCCCGTCCAGTCACGATGCGCACGGATGTTTTCCTTTGGAATGCAGTATTTCTCCATAAGCATATCCACAAGCTTTGCGGCGTTTTGCTTCGTCTTTTCAAAATCTCCGTCCACGTTCACGCAAAGCTCAATTGCAATTGAGCTTTCATTCGCTTCGAGGCTTGATGTGTGATAGCTTTTTTCATCATCGGGCAGATGCTGATAAATTTCGCTGTCATCCACCGTGTAATGCCAGCTTGTTTTCTCTTTTAATCCTTTTATGTATTTTGCGTGGGCTGATGCGTCTGCACCCCGGCTTTTGTTGGCAGTGTCATGAATCGTTATGTATTTACAAGAATTCTTCGCCTGCGGTCGGTTTATGCTTCCTGCCTTTATAATGTCCTGTGTGATTTTCATTTCTTATCTCCTTCGATTTTTTTGTTGAGTAGAGTATACCACACAATTTATTTTTTGTGCTGCCAATATTCTGCCAATATTCTGCCATTTTTTTGCCAAAACAGCTTGCGTTTTTTGTCGTTTTCTGCTACAATATAACGGTGTATTTTGTTACAAGAAAGGGCTTATCAAATGAAAAAAATATCAATTTTACTGCTCGTCTTTTCTCTTCTTTTCACTGCGTGCAGCAACACGGTATCACGCGAGGATACAACGCTCATTCCCTTCACCTCACAAAACGGCTATGAAATAACTTATCCGGACACATTCTCTCCGGTTTCTCTTTCCTCCGATATCGATTTTGTTCTTATGGATGACAACACCGGCAGCAGTGTTACCGTTACAACCGAAAATACAAAAGACGCCGGTGACATTACGGAAAAGAGCTTCCGTGAAGATAAGCTTTCTGATGGGATGGATATTAAAATAACCTCATTTGAGCAGAAGGAAATAAACGGTCTGTCGGCATATGAGGTTACATATAAATATAATGAAAATACTGTAACCGAAATTATCTATATGGCAGAAAGACACATATACCGCGCAACATATACCGAGCTTCCGGGAACATCGGACAAGCTTCATGAGCAAATGATTGCAATAATCACATCACTCTGCGCATAACAATGGGGATGCAAAAAGTCAATGACCTTTTGCATCCTCATTTTGCATCTTTCTACTCGGGGAAAGTTGCATCATCATAGAACGCGGCGACAACGCTCACCATATCATTTTCCGGTTCTATCGTGCATACATAATATGAATATTCCTTGCCCGGAACATAGCGAACAGGAGTTGTTTGCACAAATTCGCGCAGTGCAGCCTTCTTTCCGGCATCGGAAATCCTTACGGCTCCCGGAATCTCATTGAAGGTACGTGTTTTTACGCTTTCAACCGTCGTCACGCCTGCCGCTTCATAAAGACGTACATCCGCACTGTTTGGGTTTAACTCAACCTCGGCTTTTTCAAACGTTCTCCACTGCTCTGCTGTGAGTATTGCAAGGTCATAATTCGGAGCGTTGAAGGTCTTTGTCAGCAATCCCGCATTGCGAAGATATGCAACAGTACGTTTGTAGTTTGCATTTATCTGCACATGCGTCTGATGCATTCCGCGCTCAGATGAAAGCTCTTCTCCGTGCTGCAGGTAATTTATCCATATATGGAAATCCCACGCGTTGTGTCCGCGGGTTTCGGTGTAAGCAAGCTCAAGCGTGTCTGCCTTAACACACTCAAATAGCTGCTTTGCTTCATCGCCGGAAATTTCGTGAGAACCGTTTGCTACGGATATTTCAACAATGCGGTCTATCTCTTTTGAAAAGATTTCAAGAGTTGCTTCCCTGTATCCGTCCATTTCATAGAGGTCATCAAGAACCTCACAGAAATACGCCTCTGTTATCGGATAACAGCGATGAATGGTTTTTCCGTTCTTCAGCTTGTAGCTTATGTAAAGATATTCCGTGCGGTCAGTCGGCCATGTATGAAGCATATATATATTTTCCTTTTCGACAAGTGCCGAATGAGTTTTAATCGTGTAGTCTATAACCTCACCTGATTGCATATACGGCTCATTCGTATACGCGCGCGAGGTGAATGTGGATGCGCTGTCTATGTCTTCCGCATCCGGTACACGCGTCTCAAAACCGAAAAATCCGGTGAAAGCAAAGGTTGAGACCATAACTGCAAAAGCAAAGAGAAAAATGAGATAACCCTTATATGCATACCATATACGGAGACTCTTTTTCAGTATCATTTCAGCCGCAAAATATACTACTGCGCTGACTATTACAGGATAAATGAGTGCTATAAAAGTGCCGTCTTCGAGCGTATAGCTGAAAAGACCGAAAGTTCCGATTGCCGAAGCAAAGGTCAGAAGGTATTTAAAAATCGGGTTTAACACCTTATATGCAGCAACGTCCTCTGCAGTTTCCATCCTGCGCTTTTTGTAAAGCAAAAACGCCGCAGCATAAAGAATAAGAGCAAGAGCTATCATTATTGCAAGCTTTATAAAATCAAACGGTATCTCAATATTTTGGTTATACGAAAAACGGTTTGCAAGCCCGATGATGTACCCTATAAAATTCCACTCGGTCGTGAGGTTGATAAGCGCATTAGTCTCATAATATCCATAGAGAAACACGCTTGAAAGAGTAGTGAAGCTTGCCGCAATTATTATTGCAATGCAGTGAAAAAGTCCGTTAATCGCCACAAGTGCAAAGCTGTTTCCCGTGAGAAATGCCGCAACACTTGATACTGAGAACATAAGAAAAACCGTCAGCAGATTCATTCCTGTCCAAACGAGACATGAAGCAACATCAAAATACGCACCGTAAGTCGTGAGCGACATAACACTTAAAATTGCTCCGTTTAAAATTATCGGTATCGCCATAAGCGTAAGCGATGCAAGTACGGTAGATATGTAGTTTGCACAACGTGTTACCGGAAGGCTGTGGACAAAAACAGAGTTTTTCTTGGCGTGTACATATCTGTAAACAAGCAAAGCGACAACCGTCGGCACGAAAAATGCAATAACGAGCGGAGCATAAAGATATCCGTCGCCCAGAATAAGCGCACCGTGATCCGCCATTGTGCGGTAATACCTTTCCGGGTCAACATCAAAGAAGATAACAAGGGAGGTTATCATAAAAAGCAATATCGCATAGAACACCGACCCCCACGCATAACGGCGCAAAGTGGATTTATATATACCTTTGTTAAACAAGGATGTTCGTAAAGTCATAACCTAACCCTCCCAATTCATAAATAAAAACTTCTTCAAGCGTAAGGCTTATTCTCTCGCAAAGCGAGGGAGCAAGCTCCTGCATCTTTTTGTCACACTCATCCGCATCGCCGCGGATGATAACGCTTCTTACAGAACCTGTGCGCGAAATGTGAAGCACATTCCCCATTTTTTCAAGCTCATCATCCTTTTCCGCCGGGATAACAAGCTGATACTTATGTACACTTCCCTTAAGGTCATCAAGCGGTTTTTCGAGAATCATACGTCCCTGATGGATTATGCCAACCCAATCGCATATATCCTCAAGCTCACGCAGATTGTGGGATGATACAAGCACTGTCATTTCCCTATCTGCAACATCGGCAATAACGAGGTTTAAAACCTGTTTTCTCATAACCGGGTCAAGCCCGTCAAGCGGCTCGTCAAGAATGAGCACATCCGGCATTGCGGAGAGAGACAGCCAGAACGCAACCTGCTTTTTCATTCCTTTTGAAAGCTTGCGTATCTGGCGCTTTTCGTCAAGTTTAAAAATTCCTTTTATCGCTTCGTATCGCTCGTTCGAAAACGCCGGATATATATTGCGGTAAAACCTTGCCATTTCCTTTATCGTAAATGTGCTGTAATAAAACCAGTCATCCGATATGTTCAGAACACTCTGTTTTACCTTTTCGTTTTCAAAAACCGGTTCTCCGTTTATCTTAATTTCCCCACATTTCGGAGTGAGAACTCCGTTTATGTGATTTATTATTGTTGTTTTTCCGGCACCGTTGGGCCCGATAAGTCCGTAGATCGTTCCCCGACGTACATGCATTGATATATCGTCAAGCACTTTAAAATCATCAAAGTATTTTGTGACGTCTGTTACCTTAATCATCTCTTCTCCTCCTTGTATACATTTTCGATTGCGGTGATAAGCTCTTCTTTCTTTGCGCCAAGGAAAGCAAGCTCACGCGCAGCTGCAGAAAGCTTTTCCATAATTTCACTTCGACGATATTCACTTTCATCCCGCGAAATTGAAGCAACAAAATTCCCTTTACCCTTGATGCTGTAAATAAACCCGTCCTGCTCAAGCTGCTTGTATGCGCGCTGCACGGTGTTAGGATTTACCGTAAGCGAAAGGGACAGCTCGCGCACGGACGGAAGCTGTTCGTTCTCGCAAAGCACACCGCTTATAATGCGTTTTTTTATCTCTGTTTCAATCTGCTCGTGCAGGCTTGCGCCGCTCTTATAGTCAAGGTTTATCATTTCACCACCTCCAACTGTATTATTTGTGTTAATACAGTTAATATAGCATATATTCCCGCCTTTGTCAATATACATTTGGATTTTTTGCGGAAACTTTTATGAAATGGCTTGGTTTGGTTGATTTTGAATTTCAGAATTATAAAAGAAAGGCAGAAAAATTACGATAGAAAATATCCCGTGAAAAATTTTCAAAAAAACTATTGACAAATAAAAACAGCGGGTGTATAATACTTAAAAATTGAATAGCAAAGGCTATGACGAAGACGGAAAAGCAATGTAGCTTCCAGAGAGTCGGGGGTGCTGGAATCCCGGCAGCGATGTGCTTTTAACCTATCACTTCTGAGCTGAAAGCCCGAAAATTCAAATGATGAATAAGTAGACGCTTTCCGTGATTGCTGCGTTAATGCATAAGGCTTGTTGGAGCCTGAGTGGCACCTTGTGTGCAATTTGAGTGGTACCGCGGGTATCGGATATAGTTTATTCGGCTCGTCTCAAAGAAGTTAAAGCTTTGAGACGAGTCTTTGTTATTCAATTAAGAATTTTACATTTTTAATTTGAAAGGAGAAATTTCCAATGAGCACAGAAAAAACCATGACACAGCTTAATGAGGTCGCGTCCCGTATCTGCGAAATGCGTGATATTATGGGAATGAGTGCCGCGGAAATGGCAAAGAAAACCGAAGTAACGCTTGAAGAATACGAAAAGTTTGAGCACGGAGCGGCAGATATGCCTTTTGCATTTGTTCATAAATGCGCACTTGCGTTCGGTATGGAGCTCACAGAGCTTTTGGAGGGAAAGAATGCACATCTCTCATCCTACACCGTGACGCGCAAGGGCAAAGGACAGGAAACTGCAAAAGAAGACGGAATTACAATCCAGAACCTCGCGCCGAAGTTTAAAAACAAAATTGCAGAGCCCCACTGGGTTAAATATGAATACAGCGAGGAGCTCCAGAATAAGCCTATCCATCTTACCAAGCACAGCGGTCAGGAGTTTGACCTTGTTATCAACGGTTCATTAAAGGTTCAGATTGGTGAACACACAGAAGTTCTCAACGAGGGAGACAGCATTTATTACAACAGCTCAACCCCTCACGGTATGATTGCAGTCGGTGGAAAGGATTGCACCTTCTGCGCAGTTGTTCTTCCGGGCGACGATGCAAAGGAAGATGAGGTGCTTGAAAGCGTTGTTTCACTCCGCCCGAAAACCGCACTTGCGTGCGATAAGTTCGTAAAATGCACCGAAAGCGAACCCGGCGTGCTTGAAAAGATTGAGTTTATGAATACCGAAAGCTTCAACTTCGGCTTTGATGTAGTTGATGCAGTCGCGAAGAAAACTCCTGATAAGCTCGCAATGCTCCATGTTGCAAAGGATATGACAGAGCGCCGGTTTACCTTTGAGGACATCAGACGCGAGAGCGCGCGCTGTGCAAACTACTTTACATCGCTCGGAATCAAGCGCGGCGACAGAGTTATGCTTGTGCTCAAGCGCCATTACCAGTTCTGGTTTTCTATGGTTGCGCTTCACAAGCTCGGTGCGGTTGCAATCCCCGCAACGCATCAGCTTAAAGACCACGACTTTGTCTACCGCTATGAGGCGGCAAACGTCAAGGCGATAATCTGCACGGCTGACGACGGGACGGCAGAAATCGCTGAGGGCGCAGCAAAGAAGTGCCCGAGTGTAGAAACACTTGTTCTTGTCGGCGGCAAGCGCGACGGCTGGCATGATTTTGACAGCGAATATCCGCTTTATTCCAGCAATTTTGAGAGAAGTGAGGACACCCCCTGCGGTGACGAGCCGGCTCTTATGTTCTTCTCATCCGGAACAACAGGAAATCCGAAGATGGTTGAGCATAAGCACACATACGGTCTCGGCCATTTCGTAACCGCGAAATACTGGCATTGCTGTGAGCGCGACGGTCTCCACTTCACAATCTCCGATACTGGCTGGGGAAAATCCCTCTGGGGTAAGCTTTACGGTCAGTGGCTGTGCGAGGGCGCGGTTTTCGTTTACGACTTTGACCGCTTCAATGCAAACGAAATCCTTCCGATGTTTGCAAAGTATAATATCACTACCTTCTGCGCACCTCCTACAATGCTGCGTATGTTTATAAAGGAAGATTTGTCGAAGTTTGACCTTTCTTCAATCCACCATATGACAACAGCGGGCGAGGCACTTAACCCCGAGGTTTACAAGCAATTTGAAAAGGCAACGGGGCTTAAGATAATGGAGGGGTTCGGACAGACGGAGACAACCCTTGCTATTGCAAACCTCTATGGAACAACTCCGCGTGTTGGTGCAATGGGCAAAGCATCTCCGCAGTATGATATCGTAATTGTTGATCCGGACGATAATCCGGTTGCAAACGGCGAGGTCGGTGAAATTGCAATCCGCCTTGATAACGGTGTTCCGGTTGGACTCTTCCGCCAGTATCTTGATGATGATGAGAAGATGGAGGAGTGCATGAGAAACGGTATGTACCACACGGGTGATACCGCATGGCGCGATGAGGACGGCTATTTCTGGTACGTCAGCCGTATCGACGATGTTATCAAGTCCTCCGGCTACCGCATCGGGCCCTTTGAGATTGAGAGTGTTATCATGGAGCTTCCGTATGTTCTCGAGTGCGGCGTATCTGCGGCACCGGATGAGCTTCGCGGTCAGATAGTCAAGGCAAGCATCGTACTTACCAAGGGTACTGAGCCGACGGAGGAATTGAAGAAGGAAATTCAGAACTATGTTAAGGAGCACACTGCGCCGTATAAGTATCCGCGTCTTGTTGTATTCCGCGACGAGCTTCCGAAGACAATCTCCGGCAAAATTCAGAGAAACAAATTATAATAAAACTATTGACAATTCCGCTTGGCTGATATATAATAACCACATAATATATAATATGTAAAGGCTTTGACGAAGAGTGTGCAGATATACAGACCTTCAGAGAGATGGTGGTCGGTGCAAACTATCGGTTTTGTTTTCTGTGATTGTAGCTTCCGAGCCGGAAGGAAGAAAGCTGTGTCTTTGCGGCGAGTAGAACCTTTCCGTGAATGCTGCGTTAATGCATAAGGCTTAGTGGAGCCTGAGTGGCGCGTTTTCGGCGCAATTTGAGTGGTACCGCGGGTGTGATGATGTTATGACGCTCGTCTCAAAGATTATCAGCTTTGGGACGGGTGCTTTTTAATTCGTCCCGGGAAAGGATGTCTTATTATGCAACCAATATCAGGTCTTGATTACAAAATTCAGGAAATGGCAGCCCGTATACGCGAGCTTCGCGAGATTGAGGGGTTGTCGATTGAAGAAATGGCGGCACAGACTGCGATTTCTGTCGAGGAGTACAGCCTGTGTGAAGAAGGAAAGGCAGATCTCAACTTTACCTTCCTCTACCGCTGTGCAATGGCATTGCGCGTTAACGTAACGGATATCATTGAGGGACACAGCCCGACGCTTAAGTCATTCACCGTTACGCGCCGCGGCGCAGGCCAGCAGATATCAAACGCACACGGTATGACGTATTACAACCTTGCATATGCGTTTCAGAACCGTATTGCCGAGCCTCTTTATGTAAAGAGTGTTTACGATCCGGAGGCGCAGAACCGCGATATCGAGCTTACTTCCCATGACGGTCAGGAATGTGACATCGTTGTTGAGGGAGAGCTTATGGTGCAGATCGGTGAGCATCGCGAAACCCTCGGTCCCGGCGACAGCATTTATTTTGACAGTAACACCCCCCACGGTATGATAGCCGTGAACGGTCGTGACTGCGTTTTCTATGCGATTGTTCTCAATCCGTCCGGTGAGCCGATTCCGGAGCTTGCACCGACACGTGCAATTGATGACTTCCGCGTTGCAACGCGTGACACTAAGGACAGAATTTACCGCAAGTACATAGACGTTCAGGAAAATGAAAAGGGAACACCGACAAAGATTGAGTTCAAGAACACAGAAAGCTTTAACTTTGCGTTTGATTTAATCGACGAGCTTGCCGCGCGTGAGCCGGATAAGCTTGCAATGCTTCATATTTCAAAGGACGGAACGGAACGCAGGATAACCTTTGCCGATATAAAACGTGAGAGTGCTCGCTGTGCAAACTACTTTAAATCCCTCGGCATCAAAAAAGGCGACAGGGTAATGCTTATCTTAAAGCGCCATTATGAATTCTGGTATGCTATGATAGGTCTTAATAAGCTCGGCGCGGTTGCAATTCCTGCGACAAACCAGCTTCTTGTTCACGATATCGAATATCGCTTTAAAGCCGCAGGTGTAAATACCATTATTTGCACGGCAGACGGCGAAACCGCCGCACAGGTCGATGAGGCGGCAAAAAGCTGCCCTGAGCTTCTCAACAAGCTTCTTGTCGGCGGCAAGCGCGACGGTTGGAGAAGCTTTAATGAGGAGTATCAGCTTTACAGCTCGCACTTTGAGCGAAGTGAGGACTCGCCCTGCGGAGATGATTTGCTGCTTATGTTCTTCACGTCCGGCACAACCGGTTATCCGAAGATTGCGGCACATAATCACAAGTATCCGCTCGGCCATTTCCACACCGCGAAATACTGGCACAATGTTGACCCCGACGGACTTCACTTCACCATTTCCGACACCGGTTGGGCAAAGTCTATGTGGGGTAAGCTTTACGGTCAGTGGCTGTGCGAGGCAGCGATATTCGTTTATGACTTTGATCGCTTTGACGCAAAGCAGATTCTTCCGATGTTTGCAAAGCATCATATAACAACCTTCTGTGCACCGCCTACAATGCTTCGTATGCTCATAAAAGAGGATATTTCACAGTATGATTTCTCATCGGTAAAGCATATGTCAACAGCGGGTGAAGCACTCAACCCCGAGGTTTACAAGCAATTTGAAAAGGCAACGGGACTTCAGATTATCGAGGGCTTCGGTCAGACGGAAAGCACAATGATTATCGGCAATATGGTCGGCGCTCCGCATAAGATTGGCTCTATGGGCAAGCCTGCACCGATTTATAATGTTGAGCTTGTAAATGAAAACTGTGAGCCGGTTGCGGCAGGTGAAACAGGCGAAATTGTCATTAACGTAAAAGACGGCATACCCTGCGGACTCTTTACGGGATATTACCGCGACAAGGAAAAAACGGACGAGGTTCTCCACGACGGATATTACCATACCGGTGATACCGCATGGAAGGACGAGGACGGCTTCTACTGGTATGTCGGTCGTGTTGATGACGTTATCAAATCCTCCGGTTACCGCATCGGGCCGTTTGAGATTGAAAGCGTTATTATGGAGCTTCCGTATGTTCTTGAGTGCGGCGTATCTGCAGCACCCGATGAGGTAAGAGGACAGATTGTTAAGGCAAGCATCGTTCTTACCAAGGGAACAGAACCGACGGAGGAGCTTAAGAAGGAAATCCAGACTTATGTTAAGGAGCACACCGCGCCGTATAAATATCCGCGCCTTGTTGTGTTCCGCGACGAGCTTCCGAAAACGGTAAGCGGAAAAATCCAGCGCAACAAGCTGTAAATTATAAAAAATATCAGATCATCCGTTCTTTAAGACAGAAGACCTGATTTATATAAATAAATATATAAGGAGAGGTTTTTTATGTACAATTTTCCGGTAACAAAAACAACTAACCCCAAGGCACGTCCGCAGGACGAGTCAAAGCTTGCATTCGGCAAGGTATTTACAGATCATATGTTCATTATGAACTATACTGAGGGCAAGGGCTGGCACGACGCCAGAATTGAGCCGTACCGCAAGCTCGAGCTTGACCCGTCCGCAATGGTTTTCCACTACGGTCAGGAAATGTTTGAAGGTCTTAAGGCATACAAGGGCAAGGATGGCAAAACCCGTCTCTTCCGCCCGGAAATGAACGCTAAGAGAACAAACGACACAAACAAGCGTCTTTGCATTCCGGAGCTTCCGGTTGAGCTTTTTGTTGAAGCTTGCAAAGCAGTTGTAAAGGTCGATGAGGACTGGATACCCACCGCACCGGGCACATCGCTCTACATCCGTCCGTTCATCATCGCAACGGATGAATTTCTCGGTGTTGCACCGTCTTCCACATATCTCTTTATCATCATTCTCTCTCCGTCCGGCGCATATTACGCAAGCGGTCTTGCACCGGTCGGCATCTGGATTGAGGATGACTATGTCCGCGCAGTAAAGGGCGGTATGGGCTTTGCAAAGACGGGCGGCAACTATGCAGCTTCTCTCGCAGCTCAGGTTAAGGCACACGATGAAGGCTATTCTCAGGTTCTCTGGCTTGACGGTGTTGAGAGAAAGTACATCGAAGAAGTCGGCGCAATGAACATCTTCTTCAAGATTGACGGCAAGATTGTAACTCCGATGCTCAACGGCAGCATTCTCCCGGGTATAACAAGAAACTCCGTTATCGAGGTCTGCAAGTCCTGGGGCTATGAGGTTGAGGAGCGCCGCATCAGCGTTGAAGAGCTTTTGGATGCTCAGAAGAGCGGCAAGCTTGAAGAGTGCTTCGGCACAGGTACCGCTGCTGTTATCTCTCCGGTCGGAAAGCTCCGCTATAAGGATGATGTTATGCTCATTAACAACAACACAATCGGCGAAGTAAGCCAGAAGCTCTACGACACCATCACCGGTATTCAGTGGGGCGAATGTGAGGATAAGTTCAATTGGACAATCACGCTTTAAATAAACGCGTCACGCTGTTTGGCGGGCATTACGGCAGCGGGAAGACAAACATTGCCGTAAACTGGGCAATACACCTTGCAGGTAAGGGTGAGAAGGTTGCTATTGCGGATATAGACATCGTAAATCCGTATTTCCGTACAAAGGACAGTATGAACGAGCTTACAGCCGCAGGAGTCGAAGTGATCGCACTTCCGTTTGCAAACACAAGCGTTGATTTGCCGTCACTTCCGGCAGAGGTCTACGGGCTTGTTCAGCGATATGATAAAAAGGTAATTATGGATATCGGAGGAGACGACAGAGGTGCATATGCTCTCGGCAGATACCGTCCGTATATCCTTGAAGAAGGAAACTTTGAAAATCTTTTTGTCGCAAACTTTTACCGCCCGCTTACAAGAACTGCAGAGGAAGCCTATGAGGTTTTCCGCGAGATTGAGGCAGCGTCGGGAATTCCGTTCACCGGAATTGTGAACAACTCAAACATCGGTGCAGAAACAACGATTGAGGATGTTTTAAAAACAGCAGACCTTGCAGAAGAGCTCGCGCAGCTTTGCGGCGTGCCGGTTGTAATGACAACGGCAGATGAGCGCATATGCGGAGAGAATCCTGATATTTTCCCGCTTAAGTTACAGAAAAAATTATTTTAAAATAAAAGGGGTGTTATCATGGCTAAAGTAACATTCGACACAGACCTGTGTAAGGGTTGCGGGCTTTGTGTCACGGCATGCCCGAAGGGCATTATCGCTCTTGCAAAAGACAAGATTAACAAAAAAGGTCACTCTCCCGCTGAGATAACAGATCAGGAGAAGTGTATTGCTTGCGCATTCTGTGCAACTATGTGTCCGGATTGCGTAATCACGGTAGAAAAGTGAGGTGTGAGGAAAAATGGCAGAAAAAGTATTGATGAAGGGTAACGAAGCAATTGCGGAGGCGGCTATTCGCGCCGGTTGCCGTCATTACTTCGGATATCCTATAACACCGCAGACAGAGGTTGCGGCGTATATGGCAAAGAAAATGCCGAAAATCGGGGGAACCTTCCTCCAGGCGGAGAGCGAAATTTCCGCAATCAATATGGTATACGGCGTTGCCGGAACGGGAAAGAGGGTTATGACCTCGTCCTCAAGCCCCGGCATTTCGCTTAAGCAGGAGGGTA
>SVLF01000055.1 GCA_015068085.1 Oscillospiraceae bacterium | reverse complement strand
CGCCGACAGGATATTTAATATATGTAATTGCATATTCTGACTTCTTTATCATCCATTCGTTACGCAATGCTATCGCGTATTTCGGATGGCTTTTTTCTATCCCGTCAAAAACTATTGTATCAGAATAATCCATATATTCACTATACCTTTTTTCAGACGGCACATACGCAAGAACTGCGTTATATTTTATATGTGGATATTTCTTCAACAATTCTTTCACTGTCGCGCGGGCATATGCATCAAATTTACCCTCACATCCCATATAAAATGTATCTACACCGCAGTTTACTATTAAATCTTCAATCGCAGAGGATAATTTCTCCTTTATTTCCTCCGGCGTTTCCCTATGTCCGAAAAATGTACAAACTCGCATTTTTTAAAACTCTCCTCCAAAAATTAATATATATCCCATTAGGACATATATGTTATTTTATCATATCCCATTCGGAGATACAATATATTTATTGGGAGTGATATTAAAATGCGTATAGATTATGAATCAATCGGTAATCGTATAAAAGAAATACGTTTATCAAAAAAGTGGACCCAAGCATATCTTGCAGAAATGTCGGAGGTCGAACCGTCAAATATTTCTCACATTGAGCGTGCGGCAACAAAAGTAAGTCTTCCCACTCTTGTCAATATTGCAAATGCTCTCGGAGTTACTCTTGATGAAATTATGGTAGGAAGCCTCATTCAAAGAAAGCACATTTCCTCAAAAATAATTGACGATATTCTTTTCGACTGTACTCCAAAGGAATTGTCCGCCTTAACAGATGTATTAAAAAACGCCAAATTAATTTTACGCAAATTCACAAAAGAATAAAAACAAATTATTTATTGTTATGCCTGAAAAAACGGCGGACAGATAACCTCCATTCACACACGACACCCGTCGGGAAATATTTCCCGACGGGTGTTATACTTTAACTCTATGTCGAATACTTTTACTACTCAACACCGCGGTAATAAAGCCCGCGGGTATATTCGTGCGGAGCGAAAGATCCGCCTCCGGCATACGCATCAAACACCTGCACACACTCGCGCGAGTTCTCACTTGTGAAGTACAGCCGCGCGAACGCCGCGCCGACGCTTTTCCAGTCACGCGCTTTATCCGCAAGGAAAAGCTTCTTTGAATTTACGATAAGCGTTCTGTGGTTAAATTCGCGAAGCAACGGGAATGATGCACCGGTGCGGTCGCAAAGCACATGATGACCTCCGCACACGCACGCGCCGGTCTGTGCTTTCACGACGCAGTTTTCGCATATCATAAGCGGAAGCCGTCCGTATACAACAATTTCCGTGTCAATAATCTTTGATATATCCCGTATCTGCGGGAAAGTAAGCTCAGGCGAGAGCAATACACTTTGCACACCGGTATGGCGGATTTCGCGCAATGCATAAGAATTAAAAACATTAATGCCGAAATCGGCAAAAAGCTCGGAAAAGCCAAAGCTCTTTGCAAGCTCAATATGTCCCGTATTTCCGACAGATGCACGGAGGATGCCTGTCTCCGTTGCGTTTTCGGCATATATGCGGAGCAAATCAACCTCTGTGTCCTTTATTATACGCGGGAAAGCAGCAACAACTGCGCATTTTTCAGATATTTCACGTATTCGGATGATATTTTTTTCGTCAAACTCGCAAAGCGGTATGTATAAATACGCAATATCGCGCGAGAGAAGCTCATCGCTTATCTGCGAAATACTTCTCACAGACACCGTAAAGCGCGGCGGGCTCTTCCGGTTAACAAGACGAAATCCGGTGTTGAATTTTCCCTCCGGGCGCTCTGCTTTTTCGCCACCCGGAAGCTTTGAGAGCACCTCACGGCGCAGTGCGTTAAGCTCTGACAGCGGAAGAGACATTCCTTCATCAAGCTTTATATTTACTTTATTTACAACAAATCCTGTTCCGCCTGTTTTCTTAAGCTGGGTTTCCACCGCCTCATAGGTCAACGGAACATTACGCGCAGGCTCGGGAACCTTTCCCTCGGCGTATGCGCGCTCTCCCTTACCGTCAATTGCGGCAAGCACCGCCGGGCGGTCTTTTTCTATTATACAGAACATCTCTATTTCAGATGTTTTTTCGGGGATGTCTTTTTCATATGTTTTTCTTGCCGCCGCGAGAAGGTTCTCCGGCGCATTCGTTTCCGTGCGGATACCAAACATTTTTCTGCCAAGCTCTGATTTGTAATACCCCTCGGTAAATCCGCTGCGAGAGAAAATATCATTTAAAATCCGCTTTTCTTTATCGTTTGCCGCTCTGCCCTCGTTTAATATCCGTGAATATATTCCCGTGACGATTGCGACATATTCCGCGCGCTTCATTCGCCCCTCAATCTTAAGAGAAGCAACACCCATATCGGAAAGCTCTGTAATATAATCTGCAAGGCAGAGATCGCGCAGCGACAACGGATATGCATTCGCGCCGCCTTCTCCAAGCTTATATTGCATACGGCACGGCTGAGCGCAAAGACCGCGGTTTCCGCTTCTTCTTCCGATTACCGCGCTCATCTCGCACTGACCGGAATAGCACATACACAGCGCGCCGTGGACGAAAACCTCAATTTCTATCGAGCTTTCCTTGCATATATAGCGAATTTCCTCACGCGAAAGCTCACGCGCAAGAACTACGCGTGAAAAGCCGAGTGAGGAAAGATATTTTACACCATCAAGGTTGTGTACCGTCATCTGGGTTGATGCGTGGAGAGCTACCCCAGGCGCAACAGACCGGAAAATACGTGCAACGCCAAAATCCGCGACGATGACAGCGTCCACCCCCGCGCGGTTTACATCGCGCGCAAGAGCCTCAACACGTTCAGCTTCGCGGTCGGTGATGTGGGTGTTTACCGTGACATAAACCTTAACTCCGCGCTTGTGACAGTAATCGCACACAGCTGGAAGGTCGCGCTCGGTAAAGTTTTTTGCAAGGCGACGGGCATTAAAGTCCCCGACGCCGAGATAAACAGCATCCGCGCCGTTGCATACGGCGGCGCGGAGTGCTTCCATGCTCCCTGCAGGAGCCAGAATTTCTGCTTTTTTCTGCATTATTTCGCGGAAAGACGTGCAATTTCACGCTTTAAGTCCATAATCTCGGACTTCATGCGGCTGCCGTCCTCAAGGTAATCCTTGAGCTGGGTGCGAAGATTTTCCGCAGTTTCAAGAGCCTTGTAATATTCATCGGAGATGTTTACTGCAGAAAGAATTGCCGCCTCGATGAGAGAGAAGTTGCCGCCCTTTAATACTTCATTGACCTTTACGTCAACGTGTGCGGCGACGCGGCGGGTGTATTCCTCGTTCTCGCCGCTGACAAGACGGAGCTCCACCCCGCCGATGTTTACCGATATCGCGTTTTTCATGACCTCTACCTCCACATTATGAGTTTATATTATTTTATAATCGCTTTATGGAAGACCTTTTTGCCCTTCTTTATCTTAACGCCGGCGCAAAGCGCATCCTTTGATACGACAAAGTCTGCCGCCGCAACCTTCTCACCGTCAAGCGCCACGCCACCCTGCTGAACAAGGCGTCTTGCCTCACCCTTTGACGGGCAGAGACCGCAGAGAAGAAGAAGGTCTAAAATTCCAACACCATCGCCGACATCTGATGCAGATAACTCTGTTGTCGGCATATTTGCGTCGTCTCCGCCGCCGGAGAAAAGGCTTCTTGCGGCATCGCGCGCCTTATCTGCTTCTTCCTTGCCGTGGACAAGAGCCGTAAGCTCGTAAGCAAGAAGCTCCTTCTTTTCGTTGATGCGGGAATCTTCCCACTTTTCAATCTCGTCAATTTCCTCAATCGGAATAAACGTAAGCATACGGATGCACTTCATAACATCGGCATCATCAACGTTTCTCCAGTACTGGAAGAACTCAAACGGGCTTGTCTTGTTCGGGTCAAGCCACACAGCACCGCGCGCGGTTTTGCCCATCTTCTTTCCCTCGGAGTTGAGGAGAAGCGTAATCGTCATTGCGTGGGCATCCTCGCCGAGCTTTTTGCGGATAAGCTCGGTGCCGCCGAGCATATTGCTCCACTGGTCGTTGCCGCCGAACTGCATATTGCAGCCGTATTTCTGATACATATAGTAAAAGTCGTAAGACTGCATAATCATATAGTTGAACTCAAGAAACGAAAGTCCCTTTTCCATACGCTGCTTGTAGCACTCTGCGCGGAGCATATTGTTTACGGAGAAACATGCACCGACCTCGCGGAGAACATCAACGTAGTTGAGCGGGAGAAGCCAGTCTGCATTATTAACCATCATCGCCTTACCCTCGCCAAACTCGATAAAGCGCTCCATCTGCTTCTTGAAGCAATCGCAATTGTGCTGAATCGTTTCCTGCGTCATCATAGAACGCATATCTGTACGTCCCGACGGGTCACCGATCATCGCCGTACCGCCGCCGATGAGGGCAATAGGGCGGTTGCCTGCCATCTGCAATCTCTTCATAAGGCAAAGCGCCATAAAATGACCGACATGGAGAGAGTCTGCAGTGGGGTCAAAACCGATATAGAACGTAGCGCGGCCGTTGTTTACAAGGTCGCGGATTTCGTCTTCATTTGTTACCTGCGCGATAAGACCGCGCGCAACAAGCTCTTCATAAATCTTCATAGTGAAAAACCATCCTTTAACCACTCATTTTACATATAAATATAATATAACACAGAAAACGGGAAATTGCAAGGAAAAAGGGGGCAGTTTGGTGCAAAACAATGTAAACTTTTCCAATCCACTTCAAAATGCATCGAAAGAATATCTTAATGTAAATATCTGATTGGATGCAGACTAAACGGCTGAAACCGGAAGATTTCCGATTCCAGCCGTTATTTTACTTTTTCGCTAAGTTCTTTACAAAACTCTCAACCATTTCAAGTTGCTCGTCATTTAGTTTCTTTAACTTTCTTTTTCTTCATGCCACTTTTCCAAAACGGCTTCTACCTGCTGAATCAACTGTTCCTTATCAGGCATATACACTACATATTTTGAAGCGAAAATCTGGTTAGACAAACCTCCGAGAGCATATTGCACATCAAAATTACCTTTATCGGTACAGAGAATGATACCTATAGGTGGATTATCATCTTGGTCATTTACCTCATTTGCATAATAATTCAAATACATATTGAGCTGACCGACAGCTTCCGGCATGAGCTTTGTAGTTTTCAGTTCAATCAATACATATGAACGTAAAATTTTATTATAGAATACCATATCCACATAATAGTGATGATTTGAAAATGTCACCCGCTGCTGCGTGCCGACAAACATAAAACCACGCCCCAACTCCAACAAGAATTTTTCAATCTGCTCAACGAGAGCTTTTTCAAGATCACTTTCGAGGAATACCTTATCTTCCGGAATCCCCAAAAATTCAAAAACATAAGGATCACGGATAACATCCGCAGGTTTTTCTATTTCATTGCCTTTCATAGCAAGTGACAATACTTTTTCCTTGTTTGCATCACCGCTTGAAAGAAGCAACCTTTCAAAAAGAGAGCTTTCAATTTGGCGGCGAAGTTCGCGAACTGACCAACGAGCATTAATACACTCTTTCTCATAAAAAGACCTCTTTTTTTCATCAGATATTGTTTGAAGCTCACAATAATGCGACCACGACAACTGTCCAGACGCTGTCTGGACATCTTTATGTGTCAAATAAAACTGACGCATATTGGAAAGATTGGAACGTGAAAATCCTTTTCCAAACTCTGTTGTCAACACTTTAGAAAGTTGTCGCAGAGACTGTCTTTCATATTCCGAATCACCGATATGCATAGCTTCATCTTCAACAATAATTTTTCCGATTTGCCAATAAGTGTTAAGAAGCGTGGTATTTACTTCCAAAGCGACTTTTTGCCGTGCGTTTTCAAGCAATGATTTGATTTGCTCGACAAGATTATTATTTATCAATTCCTTCATAAGTTGCCTCCGTCGCTTAAATAACATTTTTTAACATTAATACATTTCTTGATTTTTCTATCCGTTTTTTCGTTAAAACTCAATATGGATGATCGATTATCTTTTTGCATCAGATAAACTTCAGAATTTCCAAAGGACTTGTAGCAAAATACCTTCACTACAAGTCCTTTACGCTTTTAATTATTCGTGGTCGTGGCCGTGGCAGCCGCAATCGCATTCATCATCGTCGCAGATGCACTCGTCCATATCAAATTCGAGGTCTTCGCCGCAACCCGGGCACTGGATTTTGCCGAGGGCGAGAATATCCTCATCAACCATAATGGAATCGCCGCAGGTCGGACAAACTACTTCATAGTGAAAATCCTCACAGTCGCAGTCCTCACCGCAATCACATTCATCATCGTCACAGTCGCATTCATCAAATGCGCCTTCAAGCTCTAAAAGCTCTTCTGCAACCTCATCAAGCTCATCGGACATCTCATCCGTGATCTGCTGAAGGTCAGAAACAGCTTCGCAAAGCTCGTCAATGACTTCCGTCATAGCAACCAAAAGCTTTCCTTCCTTTGTGGAAGTGTCTATCTCCAGCCCGTCAAAAAGGCCACGGAGATATGATGCTCTTTCAAGTATGTTCATGGAATATATCCTCCGGAAAAACTTACTTCGCGCGCTCTAAATACTCGCCTGTTCTTGTGTCAATCTTGATTCTGTCGCCGATGTTGATGAAGAGCGGAACGCGGACTTCTGCACCTGTCTCAACAGTTGCCGGCTTTGTAACGTTTGTTGCTGTATCACCCTTAAGACCCGGCTCTGTCTCCGTAATCTCAAGCTCAACAAAGTTAGGCGGCTCAACGCTGAAAACGTTGCCCTTGAAAGAAAGGAACTTAACAACCATATTTTCCGTAACGAACTTGAAGCTCTCCGGAAGCTTGTCTGCGTTAAGCGGCTCCTGCTCATAGGTTTCTTCATCCATGAAGTAATAGAGCTCACCGTCGTTGTAGAGATACTGCATATCCTTGCGCTCAACAAATGCCGGCGGGAACTTGTCCGTCGGGTTGAAAGAAGTTTCAACAACAGCACCTGTAACAACATTGCGATACTTTGTACGGACGAAAGCTGCGCCCTTACCCGGCTTAACGTGCTGGAACTCGATAACCTGCATTACCTGGCCGTCCATTTCGAACGTTACACCGTTTCTGAATTCGCCTGCTGAAATCATTTTAATTTTCCTCCAATTTTATATCATATTAAACCTTTTTATATTTTACCCTATATTGAGCTATTTTGCAAGTAAAACTTTCAAATTTTTACCGATTTTCACACAAAACCCTTACGCCAAGGGGGTAAACCTCTTTCCCGAAGCCGCAAATCATGCCCTTGCACACCGCCGAAATGACGGAATTGTGACGGAATTCCTCTCTTGCATGAATGTTTGAGAGGTGCACTTCAACGCACGGAAGCTTGATTGAGCTTATCGCGTCGCGAATTGCGATGCTGTAATGAGAATACGCGCCGGCATTTATCACAACGCCGTCAAATCCCTCGTCATACGCGCGATAAAGCGCATCTATTATCTCACCCTCGCAATTTGACTGAAACGCCACTATCTCTGCGCCGAGAGCTGCTGTCTTTTCCTTTGTGTACGCAATGATGTCCGAAAGGGTGTCGCTTCCGTAAATCTCCGGCTCACGCTTGCCGAGGAAATTAAGATTCGGTCCGTTAATTATCATAATCTTTTTCATTCAAACATTCTCCTTTTCCCGAGCGGCGGAACCTTTATCGCGAGAATGCGGCTTCGCTTCGCTCCTATTATGTCGGTTATTATCTTATCCCCGACGAGCGCGGTTGTTTCTCGCGTTCCGCCGAGTTCTTCCATTGCTTTTTTTATCGTTCTCCGGCTCGGCTTTCCGCTTCGCCAGAAGTGGGCAATTCCGAGAGGCTTGCAGAACTTTTCCACCCGCGCCTGCTTGTTGTTTGATACAACGGCAAGCTTTATCCCGTGTACAGCAAGATCCTCAACCCAACGTGAGACTCGTTCATCGGGGACTTCGTGTTCATACTTTGCAATGGTATTGTCAAGGTCTGCAATCAGCACCTTTATGTTTATCGCCTCTAAAAGCTCTCCCGTGAGCTCATAGATATTTTCTATCTTCATATCCGGAACAAAAAGCGGGAACATTTCATACCTCCGCATAATGTGTTTTTTCATTTAATATTATTAGTATAACATATATTATACCGGATTACAAGGAGGTGCTGTTCTTGAATATATACATTCTCCGCACGGCATCGGAGCTGGGATGCACAACGCACCGGAAGGAAAAGCGCGGACTTCTTTCATATTATGCGCGCGGAAACACGCTTATGTGTGAAAAGCTTTCTCCCGAAATAACGGGGGATGTTTTAGTTATCTCCTCCGACGGTGCGGACATACATATCGCGCCCTCAATATATGATGAATGCCGGCGAAGAAGCTGCCGTTCTGTCTTTCTGGATGCAAACGAAGAAAACCTCGCGTGTGCCGGCACCCTCGGGGAAATCTCAGCATCTCTTTCCCGACGCGGGATTTCCGTTTTCTGCCCTCTTGCATTTGCCGATTCGTGTTCTGAGGCAACGCCCGTTGCTGAATGTGCTGTCTCAGGAGGGGAGCTTTCGGAGTATCTGGCGTATCTCATGCGCACTCACCGCCGCATTGCGCTCTCCATCCCACGCAGGTGCACGGATTTTTCCATGCCCCTCTTTTCTTTTTCCGGACGCGAGTTGTCTGCGCGTGAGTTCCTCAATATTCGCGACCGATATGGTGCGCAGTGCTTTTTCTCGCCGCAGCTTGTTTCAAACTATTTTATATATTCGCCCGAGCCGGATTCTGCCGGTTTCGTTCTCTATGACGATGCGCGCACTATCTCAGAAAAAATACGTCTTGCACGCAGGCTGGGAGTTGAAAATGTTTTTCTTGCATACCGGGAAATCGCGGATATTTTTGAAGATATATTGTTTTAATCCTTTTGCATAAGCTTTTTGCAAAGCTCCTCATCCGGAGTTACATACGCTGTATAGTAGTTTGTATAAATAACTCTGCCGGGCGCCGCACCCTGCGGTTTTTTTACATATCTTACACGCGCATAATCAACCGGCACATTGACAGACTCTCTCGCGCGCGAATAATATGCGGCAATAATCGCCGCTTCCGTAATCGTTCTGTCCGGAAGCTCTTCGCCCGCACACTCCACAATGACGTGTGAACCGGGGATATTTTTTGTGTGCAGCCACAAATCTCCCTTCATCGCGCTTTTCAACGTCAGCGCATCGTTCTGCTTATTGTTTCTGCCGGCATATATGGTGTAACCGTCACTTGATGTGAAGCGATACGGGCGCAGTGCCGTGCGCTTTGCGCCGCGTCTGTCATTTTGTCGACTTACATATCCTGTTTCGGCAAGCTCATCTCGGATTTCGGAAAGATCCGCCTCGCTCTCTGCTTTTTCGATGCTTTCGAGCACGCTTTCAAGATATATAAGCTCTTCTTCTCCGGCTGCAATCTGCTCTGTTATATACTTTTCCGCATTCTTCATCCTGCGGTATTCGCGGAAAAGCTTTTCCGAATTTTCCTGCGGACTTAAACGCGAATCAAGCTTTATCGTAACCTCTTCACAGTTGCGGTAATAATTCTGGGCAACGAACGAAGTCATGCCCTTTTCAAGACGGTATATGTTTGCGGAAATAAGCTCTGCCCGCTCGCGGATTTCCTCGCGGTTTTCGGCTTTTTTAAGCTCCTCGCGCTGCAGCGCAAGCTTTTTTTGCGTGCGGTTATACGCATTTTTTACCACCTGCAAAATCCCGTGCGAGCGTTGCCGCATTGTTTCGCGCACCTCGCGGATTTCAAAATACTCCGCAAGTGTATCGGAGAGACTCCCCCGCACTTCGGCGGTCATTGTCGCTTCGTACTGCGTTATCGGGAAGAACGAAAATTCATAAGGCTGCTTTCCGTCATACACAATGCACGGCGCCGCACTGCCGCCCGCTATTTCACATATCGCCGATGCCATGCGCTCGCGCTGTGCCATTGAAAGCTCGGACATATGAAGCGAGAGATCCTTACCGGCACGGTAAGCAAGCTCGCGGCAAACAAGCGGTGAAAAGCCTGCAAAAGACGAAATAACCCACTTATCGCAGAGTATTTCTCCCTTTTCATTACATATTATATCAAAAAGCTCTGCGCGGGAGTAGGCACCGGGGTCAAGCTTTTCCTGCTTTGGCGGAAGCTCATAAAAAAGCCCCGGAAGAACCTGACGCTTTTCGCTTGTGTCAAGGTCTACCCTCTTTAAGCATTCAATAATCCTGTCGTCAGCATCGCGCAGAATTATGTTTGAATGACGCGCCATAATCTCACAAGTGAGCGTGCGGGTTGACGATATACCCATCTCGTCATTTACCTCAAGCCTTATATCTATAATACGCTCTAAGTGCGGCGCGGAAACGGAAATTATTCGTCCGTTCGTCAGATGCTTTCGCAGAAGCATACAGAACATCGGAGCACTCGCCGGGTTTTCACGCGCCATTGACGTGAGATGCACGCGCGGAAAGCTTGCGTTTGCAGACATAATAAGCCGCTTTCCTTTGACGTTCGGCGAGCGCAGGCCAATAACTATATCATCCCGCGTCGGTTGGTGTATTTTATCTATCCTCGCCCCCACAAGAAGCTCATTGAGCTCTTGTGCGAGATGCGAAATGAATAATGCATCAAGTGCCATTTAAATATCTCCTAAACTGTAAAAAACTTCGTGCAGACGCAATCTGCCTTCGCAATTTTCACCTGAAGCTCCGGATGCTTTGCGGAAATAATTTCGCAGATGCGCGGGCAAATGATATCCTCCGTTGCGAAGTGCCCGGCATCTATCGCGTTTATTCCGAGAGCGACGGCATCTAAAAACTCATTGTGCTTTATGTCGGCAGTTACGATTGTGTCACACCCAAGTGATGCGGCAAGGGGAATGAAATCCCCGCAGGAGCCGCCGCCAACCGCAACTTTTTTTACTGCTTTACCTGCATCGTGATATCGCACTCCGGATGTATCAAGCGCGCGGCACACATCCGGGAGAAACTCCGGAAGAGCTTTGCTTTTTTCAAGCTCTCCCCATCTTCCGATGCCTGTGTCCTCCTCTCTCCCCTGAGCGAGAACAGCCGTGTTTTTCACACCCAGCACTTCCGCCAGAACATCGTTCACACCGCCCTTGGCACTGTCGAGATTTGTGTGCATACATATTGCGGCGATTTTGTTCTCAATAAGGGACAGAAGCACCGAACCGCAGACATCCTCATCCGTCACGCTCTTGCGGCTTTTGAAAATTACCGGATGATGCGAAACAATAAGCTCCGCACCCGTCTCTGTCGCCTCGCGAACAACTTTCTCCGTTATATCAAGCGCGACAAGCACCTTTGATACGCCTGCATTTTTCCTTCCCACTAAAAATCCGGGGTTATCGTATTCCTCTGCAAGACGGCACGGTGCCGCCGCTTCGAGAGTGTTGAATATATCATATACCTTTGTCATAGAGAGCTTACCACCTCATCAAGCGAGCGTATATCCCGCTCGCCTCTTTTCTTTTCTTCTTCGGAAAATGCGCCGGAGCTGCATTTGCGCTCAAACTCAAACCGCAGACGAGAGAGAACCTTCTGCGTATATTCCCGCGCCCGTGGGTCGGAAATCCCTGCGCGGCTTATGTATTTTTCATACGGCAGATAATCCGTTTTTTCTGCATACGTCGCAACAATCACGCAGTATATATGCTTCCCCTCGGAGACGATTTTCTCCGACTTAATTTCAAAACCCTCGCGGTAGAGATACTCACGCAGAACCTCCGAGCGCGTCATCGGCTGGAGAACAAGAGTACACCCGTCCTTTGTCCACGGTGCGCGTGAAATGATATCTGCTATCAGCTCTCCGCCCATTCCTGCGATAACCACGCAATCGTGCGGTTCTATGCCGTCAAGCCCATTTGTCCGGACGGTTTTTATCTTTCCGGAAAGTCCCGCCGCCAAAATCTCCCGCTCTGCATTATCAAGCGGACCGCGGTTTATGTCGCTTGCCGTTATTCTTTCCGCCTTGCCGTGAGCCGCGGCGTATATCGAAACATATCCGTGATCGCAGCCGCAATCAACAAGCGTTTCACACGGCGGTATTGACTCTGCCACGCACAAAAGCCTTGCACCGATAGATTTTTCCAATGCACCTTTCTCCTTTCCCGATATATGAAAAGTGCGCGTCATGCGACGCGCATATTCTCAAAAAATTTTACTTGCCTTCGAGATGGTTGTTAAGCTTCTCAAGAAGTGCGTCAACGTCTACGCCGTGAACTGCGCAAGCCTGCTCAAGAGTTTCTCCTCTTGCAGACGGGCAGCCGAGGCAGTGCATTCCTATCTCAAAAAAGTAAGGAGCGCAGGTAACGTCGATATCAAGAATATCACCGATAATGGTGTCCTTTGTAATCTTTGCCATGACCGTATCATCCTTTCGCATATTGATATACTTATTATATATCTATACTCCGCATTTTTCAAGAGGATTTTTTATTTTTCTTCGCTTTGATTTCTTCATGCAAAAACGAAAGTGCATCCGCAAGCGTTCCAACGCGGTCAATAAGACCTATTTCCACCGCTTCTTTTCCGTAAATGACTGTTCCGACATCCGTTGCAAGCTCGCCGACCTTTAGCATATATTCCCGGAATTTCTCTGCCGACATATTCGAGTTTCGCTCAACGAAGCCTGTAATCCGATCCTGAACGCGCTCAAAATAGTTAAAAGTCTGCGGTGCGCCGACCACAACGCCGCTCATGCGCACGGGATGAATGGTGATAGCCGCGGTCTCCGCGATTATCGAATGCTTTGCCGCAACGGCAAGCGGTACGCCGATTGAATGTCCGCCGCCGAGGATAAGCGATGCCGTAGGCTTTGTCATTCCCGCAATAAGCTCTGCAATGGCAAGCCCCGCCTCAATATCTCCGCCGACGGTATTCAGCATAATGAGAAGTCCGTCAATATCATCATTTTCTTCCACCGCGGCAAGCGTCGGGCATATATGCTCGTATTTTGTCGTCTTTGTGTCGCTTCCGAGCACGGTGTGCCCTTCAATCTGACCTATTATCGTTATGCAATGGATATTTCCAAAACGGCTTTTCGTTACAACCCCGCCGGTTTCGATTATATCCTCGCGCGTTTCCTTTTTGTTTTCACTGTTATCCGCCATTTGCAAACAACCTCCGTAATGTTTCTTGCGTTAGCTTTTGCAAAAATGCGGAAATAATACGCGGGATGAGGGGATTAGCTGTGCTTATCAAGCGCGGTTTTTGTTGCCTTTACAATATCTGCGATTATTCTTACCTGTGATGCAGATGCACGGTTTAAAACATCAATAATCTCTTCCTCTGCAATTTGTTTTCCGCCTTTATTATCGGAAAGCAAATCATCAGTCTGCACCTCAAGTGCGCGCGCAATGTCAACAAAAACAGACAGACTCAGCTTTGTGTTTGCCGTTTCGATATGGCTCATATGAGTTACGGATATTCCTACTTTCTCGGCTAATTGCTCCTGCGACATCCCGTGAGCCTTGCGATATTTGCGTATTCTCTGACCAATTTCATAATAATTCAAGAAAATCACGTCCATTCAGTTAATTTATACTTGAATTGTATAGGTAATTGTGTTAGAATAAAATAAACTGCATAGACTATTTTATGTCTATATGGTTAAAATAAACCGATGTGCGGGTGACAGAATGCCAAAATACAGGAGGGAGGATTAGAAGAAATAAGCGGAGCTTCCGCCCGCCACGGGAAAATATGAAAGGAACATAATAAAAAAATGACAAATTCTAAAGCAACAAAAAAAGCGTTGTTTATGAGCATGCTCTCGCTCTTGCTCTGCTTTACAATGCTCATGAGCGCAACGTTCGCATGGTTCACAGACACCGTGACGAGCAGCAACAACCGTATTAAAGCGGGTACTCTTCAGGTGGATATTCTTATGGATAAGCTTGACGGAGCCGGCTACGTCTCTATCGCAGAGCCGGAGGATGACAAGGCACGCGGAGATATCTTCTCCGAGGCTACGGGTAATGGTATCAACTGGGAGCCGGGAAAGACGGAAATCGTCTACCTCGCGGTGGAAAACACAGGTTCGCTGGCACTTAAGTACAACATTCTTGTTGATGTTGAGGACGAAGGACTTGCAGGTTCACTGAAATATGCAATTCTTGACAAGGCAACTAAAGCTGATGCCGATGCTGCAGGAATTGCTTCATGGGCAGATATTCTCACTGTTGAGGGCGTACAGACAGGAGATGTTCTTCCGGGAAGAACGGTTGCAGCAACAAACGGCAGCATGCCGAAAGAAACGATTGATTATTTCGCACTTGCAGTACATATGGATGAGCAGGCAGGAAATGAATATCAGGATAAAAGCATAAGAATTGATGTAAATGTTATTGCAACTCAGCTTGAGGCAGAAGAGGACAGCTTTGGTCCGGAGTATGACGTGGATGCTGAGTACCCTGTGATTGCTATGCCTGTTAACACTTTTGAGGATCTTGGAGAACTTCTCAGCACCGGCGGAAGCGCTGTGTTGACAAACGGTATTTCAGCTACATCCACACTTACAATGAACGGCGGTGTACTTGACGGAAACGGAAAAACTGTTACCGCAACAGCAACTGCCGGTACAGGCAATGCGACCATCAATCCTACCGGCGGCACAATCAAGAACCTTGTACTTGAAGGAACCGGGAACACCCGCAGTCCATACGGCATCGGTTCTATACAGTTCAGCAATACAACCTTGACCGAGGATATGTATATCGAGAATGTAGATGTAAGCAAAACACGAATGGCGATTGATTTGAACGCTAACGGAAACAGTGTTTATGTAAAGGATTGCGAGCTTGCTAATATGATTCAGATCGCAAATCAAGAAGAAGCGGTGTTTGAAAATTGTCATTTTTATTGTGACGGAACTACGCCCGCTATGCTTGGTAACGGGACTAACAATATAATGCTGCTCGGAAATATGACCTTCATAAATTGTCATTTTGAAGAAAACATCAATTTTTACGTTGATGATCGTTGCAGCGGTACAATTAAATTTATCAATTGTACTTACGGCAACAACGGTGTTGAGGACAGACCTTTTGAACCTACCGTTAATTTCTTTACTTGGTGGATGGAACCTCAAGGCATATCCGGTTATGGTGGATCCTTTGGCGATGGTGATCCCGGAAGAACAAACTTTACCTGTATCGTTGATGATACCACTGTCTGGGAGGCAACTAATTAAGCGGGTGTATCTGTGATAAATGCGATTCTTTCCCCAAAAGAGCTTACCGTGATTACGCTTTTCTCGCACACAGAGCGGAGTGGGCGCTGCTCTGTGTGAAATATCCATTTTGAAAAAGGCTTACAGTAAAATGAAGGTGCTGTAAGCCCCGTAGCTAAATGCCAACGAGGACTTTGCAGCTGCAAAGTCCTCGTTGGCATTTCTATTATATTTATCCTTCCAAAACAGATATTCTTTGCATCCCCCATCAAATATGCATTGATTTTTTCTCGAATATATAGTATAATTAAGATAATACGCAAGATAATACTTATGAGGAGGGGTTTTATGAGCGCATATACACCGCCGTTTAATATAACAAACGGAACGCTGATGCTCGTTTCAAGCATATCTGAAAAAATAGGAAAAATCAGCGTCACGAGCAATATGCAGGCGAAACCGCACCTGAGAAAAAACAACCGCATCAAATCAATACATTCCTCCCTGAAGATAGAAGCCAACTCTCTTACCGTCGGTCAGGTCAGAGATGTTATTAACGGAAGAACGGTTTTGGGCGCGCAAAAAGAAATTCAAGAAGTTAAGAATGCATATGCCGCTTACGAAAAGCTTCCCGAACTCAACCCCTTTGATATAAATGAGCTGAAAGCCCTTCACGGAGTTATGACAAAATATCTTGTTGATGAATCCGGTAAATTCCGCAAGGGAGAAGCGGGCGTTTTCAGCGGCGATAAGTGTATTTTTATGGCACCGCCTGCAAGAATGGTTCCCGAGCTTATGGAAAAACTTTTTGACTGGCTTTCCCGAAGCAAGAGTGAAATGCATCCGCTCATTATGTCTGCCGTATTTCATTATGAATTTGTATTTATACATCCTTTTTCAGACGGAAACGGAAGAATGGCAAGGTTATGGCACAGTGCTTTTTTGGCAAAATGGAATCCCGTCTTTGAATATATCCCGATAGAAAGCCAGATAGAGAAGTTTCAGGATGAGTATTATGCTGCCATCGCGAAGTGTCATACAGAGGGTAGTTCAAACACCTTTATTCTGTTTATATTAAAACAAATTGATAAGATACTTGATGAAATTGCAGAGCAGCTTTCCGTCTCCGGCGAAGCTGTGTCGGAGTACGTAAAAAAACTTCTCGAAGTAATGGAATACGATGTGCCGTATACTTTGTCATCGCTTATGGCTCTGCTCGGTCTCAAATCAAAAGAAACCGTAAGGCGGCATTATATCCACCCCGCGCTTTCTCTCGACCTTATACAAATGACACTTCCCGATAAACCACAAAGCAGAAATCAAAGATATATAAGAAAATGACCAACGAGGACTGATATGCACCCCAAAGTTGAACACTTTTGGGGTGCATATCATAAAAAGCGGATGTTTTCTTTTTATGCAATTGTATATTTCTTTGAATATTCTTCAAACTTTGTACGGAAATTCGGACTTTCGTTGCGGAATGCGCGGATAGATTCGTGAAGATTCATATTGTTGCTTGCCATATCTATTACGCAGGCGGCGATATTTGAGCAGTGGTCTGACGTTCTGCCTATATTCGTGAGAAGGTCTGACCAGACAAATCCCGCATCAATTGTACACTCTCCCCGTTGCATCCGTCCGATATGCTGTGCACGGAGCTTCTCTTTGAGAATGTCTATCACCTGCTCAAGCGGCTCTACGCTTAGTGCCGCATCAATATCGTTATCGGCAAACGCGCGGTGTGTAAGCTCTAAAATCTCATTTGCCGCACCCAGGATTACATCAAGCTCGCCCTCTGCAGCTTCTGTGAATTTAATCTTTTTCTCATTCATTTCCTCTGCCGATTTCAGAAGATTTACACCGTGGTCGGATATGCGCTCAAAATCACCTATCATACGCAAAAGCTTTGCCGCTTCTGCATTATCCGATGCGGATATCTGCCGTGAGCTCAGCTTAACGAGATATGTTCCTAAAATATCCTCGTAATGGTCGGTCTTTTCCTCAGCTGCACAAATCTCCTCTGCAAGCTCAGAGGAATATCCCCGAAGTGATTTTATACCGCCACGAAGTGCAGAAAGAGAAGCCTCCATCATCTCAACAACGAGATTATGAGAGCGCTGGAGCGCGATTGGCGGCGTTGCAAGCAGACGCTCATCAAGCTCTGCAACGGCATCCTTTTCTTTGCTGTCCGGCACAAGGCGAATAACGAGTTTTTCGAGAAATCCCGCCATCGGGAACAATACAACCGTACAGAAAACATTGAAAACGGAATGTGCAACTGCGATGCTGATGAAGTTTGCCGCATTGTCAAACAACGGCGGCATAAACAAGTATTTTACAACGCTGAAAAGTATCAGGCAAAGCGTTGTTCCGATAACGTTAAACGACAGATGCACAAGAGCTGCACGCCTTGCGTTTTTGTTTGTGCCAAACGATGAGAGGAGTGCCGTGATACACGTTCCTATGTTCTGTCCCATAATAATCGGTATTGCCGCGCCGAGGGATACCTGTCCCGTTACGGCAAGCGCCTGCAAAATACCGACAGATGCGGAGCTTGACTGGATTATTGCCGTAAGGATTGCACCGGCAAGCACGCCGAGAATCGGGTTCTTGAACAAAATAAACATCTGCTGAAATGCCGGAACATCTGCAAGACCGGAAACTGCGTCGCTCATTGTATCCATACCGAACATAAGCGTTGCAAACCCTAAAAGAATTGTCCCGGTGTCACGCCTTTTGCTGCCCTTTCCGGTCATCGTCATTATAATACCGATAAGTGCAAGCACCGGCGTGAATGACGTCGGCTTCAAAAGCTGGAGAAGCAAGTTATCTCCGCTTATTCCGCCAAGCGAGAGAATCCACGCCGTAACCGTTGTTCCGATATTTGCGCCCATAATAACGCCTATCGCCTGGCGCAGTGTCATAAGCGCAGAGTTTACAAAGCCGACAACCATAACCGTTGTCGCCGACGAGCTTTGAATAACCGCCGTTACACAAAGACCGGTAAGCAGTCCTGCAAGCCGGTTTGATGTAAGCCGTCCGAGCAATGTACGCAAAGCGCCGCCCGCGCGACGCTCAAGTGCCTGACCCATAACGTCCATACCAAACAGGAAAAGGCAGAGCCCTCCAAGCATCGTGAGAATGTCAAAAATGTCCATTTTCTTTTTCCTTTCGTTTCTTTCTTCTATTTTTCTAAATTTTCACCAAATATATTATATCCTGTTTTTGTCAAATTTCAATAACTTTATCATATCTTTATTCTGCCGTCAAAACTGCGGAGACAACAAAAACAGACGGGGCAATTTTTACTCCGTCTGTTTTATCTGACTTTTTCTGTTTTGCGGATTAGTAAACCGTCACCTGTTTTCTCTGAAATACGGTGTACCGAGCGATGCCGGTGCCTGATATTCCCTCTTGTTACGCATGGTTATAAAGAGCAGAACCAGAACCGTAACGATATACGGTGCCATATCAAGAAGCTGTGCGCTGAACGTTATTGTCTGCCCGAAAAGGACAAGTCCGCCCTGGAGCTTGAATGTAAGTCCGCGCACCGCACCGAAGAGATAAGCACCAAGGATTGCGCGAAGCGGATTCCACATAGCAAAGATTATGAGAGCAACGGAAATCCAGCCTGCTCCGGCGGTAAGGTCAATCTGCCATCTGCCGACGTATACCATAGAGTAGTATCCGCCGCCGACTCCGCAGAGGAAACCTCCGAGCACCGTGTGGATATACTTATGAAGGGTTACGTTTATACCCGATGCATCCGCAGCAGCGGGGCTCTCGCCCACCACGCGTGCATTGAGACCTATATTTGTCTTTTTAAAATAAATATAGATGATAACAGCCGTGATTATTGCTCCCAAAACAAACGGGCTCTGCTCAAAAAGCATTTTACCGACAAGCGGGATATCGGAAAGCACCGGGATTTTATGTATGCCAAGCACAGCATTTATGGAGTCCGGCAGGCTTTTGCCTGATATCGACATACCGATAAGCCCTGCCGCGCCGCTTCCGAAGGTTGTAAGCGCAAGACCGGTAACAACCTGATTGCCGCGGAGCGAAACCGTTATGATGGCGTAAATCAGTGCGCCGAGCGCACCTGCCGCGCCCGATGCCAGAACCGCAAGAAGCGCGTTTCCCGTATTGTACGCCACAAGGAAACCCGTTGAAGCGCCAAGAAGCATCATACCCTCAATACCAAGGCAGGTATTGCCGACCTTTTCGGTCAGAATTCCGCCGAGAGTGCCGAGAAGAACGTGTGTTCCGAGCGATGCCGTTACCTGCAGAAACAGTGCCGCGGAAATAAGAAATTCTCCCATTTTCTTTACGCTCCTTTCCCCGCACGGCGGACAATCTTGTAATTTAAGAAGAACTCACTGCCAAGAACGAAGAATATAATTACCGCCTGCAATGCATATATCATCGAAATCGGGATTCGCATTGACGTTTCAAGGAAGCTTCCGCCCGCAAGCAGTATTGCAAACAAAAACGATGTGATGATGACTGCCGGTGCAGAAAGCCGCGCAAGATAAGTTGTTATAACTGCGGTAAAGCCAAGACCGCCGGTAAACTGCTCCGTAAGCGTCTTTTCAACAGCAGAAGACTGAATCATTCCCGCAAGACCGCAGAGCGCGCCGGAAAGCATAATTGCAATGACAACCGTTTTGTTTACGTTGATGCCGGCATAGCGTGCCGTTGCAGTGCTCTCACCCAACACCGATATCTCATATCCGAAC
>SVLF01000136.1 GCA_015068085.1 Oscillospiraceae bacterium | reverse complement strand
GCTGGCCTACGTCGGTAACGAACGCGATCTTGTAAACGCCGTCAGCAGCGGTAACGGTGTCGGAGATCTCGTCGGGGTTGGTCTCTGCAAAGGCTGCGCAGCCAAGCATCATGACCATAGCCAGAAGCATCGCAAGAAACTTCTTCATTGGGAAATCCTCCTGTCATTTTTTTGGTATGAGTATGAAAAATATACCGTAAAGATTATAGCACAAGGCCGCCCAATATTCAAGACTGATACACAAATTACAATATTAGAAAGCTGTAACGGAAAGCGAAAGATTTGTAGGTAGAAAGAAGGGTTGACGCGCGCAAACCGGCAATTGTATAATGAGGAAGGATACTCTTTATTTATCCCTGCCTTGTGCAAAACGCAGAATTTCAAAAAAACATGATGTATGACTCATGGTATATAAATCGCTTTTTTGTTACTCTATTTGTATGTATTTTATACAAAACGAAAGAGAGGTTTTTCCATGAAGAGCTTGTACAAATGCGTATTGAAAGAATATCTCACCGAATGCTTCACAAATACCCGCCGCGAATCCGGACTTACACAGCAGGCTTTTTCTGAAAAACTGATGATGGACATCCGCTCCTACGCATCTTTGGAACACGGCGAAAACCTTTGCTGCACGCTTACCTTTATTCTCTTTCTTTGCTTTTACTGTAAGGATCCGGAGACCATGATCCGGGATCTCAGATGTATTCTCGCAAAATACCGAAACGAGGAAAAGCCCGTTTCATAAAAAAGGAGGAGTCCTATATGAAAAAGTTATATCTTGTCGGCGGCACAATGGGCGTTGGAAAAACAACCGTTTGTCAAAGGCTCAAAAAGAAGCTTGCAAACGCCGTATTTCTGGACGGCGACTGGTGCTGGGACGCGGACCCCTTTCAGGTAACGGAGGAAACAAAAAAGATGGTCACAGAAAACATCTGCTTTCTTCTGAACAATTTTCTTCGCACAACAGCCTACGAAAATATCATCTTCTGCTGGGTGATGCACGAGCAGGCCATCATCGATTCCATCCTTCAAAATCTGAACACGGAAAACATTCAGACCATCATCGTCTCTCTGACCGCCGATTCTGAAACGCTTCGTGAAAGGCTTCTCAAAGACATCCGCCTCGGCGCAAGAAAAGAAGATATCATAAAAAGAAGCACGGAAAGGCTTCCTTTATATAATGCGCTCAATACAATAAAAATCGACACATCCGGAAAAACGCCGGATGAAATTGCGGAAGAGATTATCGGAATCGGATAAAAAAGCACGCTTCTCCCGCGCGCACATATTTCCATTCATCGGAAATCCTCTTGAGAACAGCTATCCGGCATACACAGAACCTACCGCTCTCCCTCCGGGAGAGCCGGCGGCATAGCCGACTGAGAGGGGAAACCTTATAAATCCCCCTCTATATTCGTACTATATATATCAATTTATGAGGCAGAAAATGAATACGGAACTTATGAAAAAAGCCGAAGCCATCGTCAGCAGAAGCACCATGCATACCGTAAGCGATTCCGAAGGCACTGCGGATTGGGTTATGTCTCTCATGGATGAAGACGGCTACCCCAACGCCTCCATGATCACCGCCGCGAAAGCGGACGGTTTTCAATGGATTGCTTTCTGCACCGCAATCAACCTGAATAAACCGAACCGCGCAAAAAAGAATCCCCGCGCATGCGTGTATCTTTTTGACAAAGAAACCTTCTCCGGCATCTCCCTGACCGGCAGAATAGAAGTAATACAGAATTCCGATCTGAACAAGCATCTGTGGTACGACGCCTTAGGCGAATATTTCAAAGGACCGGAAGACGAAAGATTATGCGTGCTGATGTTCCATCCCGAACACTACAATATCTTCATCGAAGGCCGCACAATCAGGGGAAGCTTTTGAAATTTATAATGACAGATGAATACACCCGACTTTTTTTCGGAATAATTCCTCCGGTGCAAGCAACCTTGGCTATCCGGGATGGAGAGCTAAGGTTATCAGCATCAAAACCGGCTGCAGATGGACTGCGGAAATAACAAATATTGCAAAGGGCTTTGTCTAAACAGAAGTGAACAATGAAATCAAAGCAGGCATCTTAATGACATCAATGATCCATTGATGAGTGCATTTATATGCGCGGCACTGTTGATGAAACAAACAAGCTTATTTCACCATAAAGCAGCACATATAAGCCGATTAAGGGCTCAACCGACGTAAATGTATATCCTAAATCCGGAACGCATATTTGCTCGGAAAAGGAAAAGAGTGGAGATAATGAAACTGATTGAGTATCAAGGAAAAAAGGTGCGTATTATTGCCGTGAATAACAAAGAATTTATCGGTGTTGCAGAAGATTATGTTTATCCGGAAGATAATGAGTCTGAAGGTGAAAGCATCATCATAAACACTCTTTCCGGAGCGCTTGTAGAAATCAGGCCCGAAGAAATCAAAGAAATTGAGATCGTATAGTAAAGCACCATGCGCAGGCATGGTGTATTTTCTATGTCATTAAAAAATATAATACCCTTGAATGCCTATATTTTTTACCGTTTTATCAGAGATAACGTCCATTAATTCGCATTGATTTTTTACTTTTTTCTCTCTTACATCAGTGACATCCATTTCATCGTGTCAGTAATATAGAAAAAAAGCTGCTGCATTACGCAACAGCTTTCTATTTTGAATCCGGCAACGTCCTACTCTCCCGGGCCGTTTCCAGCCAAGTACCATCGGCGCTGTAAGGCTTAACTTCTGTGTTCGGGATGGGTACAGGTGGTTCCCTCACGCCATCGTCACCGGAAATTTGATTTTATATATGAGCGGGAATTTCACCCGTTGTTTTCCTTTGAGGAATCGCATTTGCGATTCTTTTATATGAACCCACGGCGCTTTGAATGCGCATAGGGGGAAAACATATATCTGAACCGGACATATGTCCGGGGATTTTTCGAAAAAATCGTAAATCGCATATGCGATTCATCTATATAAATTCCTTTGAGACAAATGCTCAAACGGACGGAATTTTATATGTCAACGGGCATTTCAGCCCGCGAATTCCCGAAAAATCGGGAACCGAAGTTTTTCTTCGATTCCCATTTGAATCCGGCGACGTCCTACTCTCCCGGGCCGTTTCCAGCCAAGTACCATCAGCGCTATGAGGCTTAACTTCTGTGTTCGGGATGGGTACAGGTGGTTCCCTCATGCCATTGTCACCGGAAATCTATTCGGTTGTGGTACGCCTTTCGGCTTTTCCCACACCTTGAAAACTGCACAGTGAAAGTTGACCTCAAACTTTCTTGCAATGTCTTTTCCTTCCGCTTCGCTTTCGCTCCGCTTCCCTTGAGCTCTAACTCCTCTTTCAGATCAAGCCCTCGACCGATTAGTATCAGCAAGCTCCCACATTACTGCGCTTTCACCGCTGACCTATCAACCTTATCGTCTGT
>SVLF01000135.1 GCA_015068085.1 Oscillospiraceae bacterium | reverse complement strand
AGAAATGTCAAAACTTTTTGAAAACCGCCCTGAGCTTAGAGCCAAGCGGGTTTGCGCCGTTTCTCAGACCACTGTTGGACGAAAAATTTGGGAAAATTGTGTAAAAATTTTAAAAAAAGTGTGTACAAATTGCGAAATATTTGATACAATATGTCTCGCGACCGATAAACGACAGACCGAAGCTGCAAGCCTGGCATCGGAATCAGACGTTATGGTTGTAATCGGGGACAGGACAAGCTCAAATACACAGGAGCTTGTTGCGATATGTTCTTCCGTGTGTCCGAAGGTTATCCGCGTTGAGAATGCAGAAGAGATTGATCTTTCCGTCATTCGCGGCGCAGAGCGTATCGGTATCACGGCGGGCGCATCGACACCCGATTGGATAATTAAGGAGGTAAAAGGCAAGATGAGCGAAGAAATCAAGAACTTTGAGGGAGAATCTTTTGAGGAGTTACTTTTAAGTTCTCTCAAAACTTTTAATAATGGAGATAAGGTTGTCGGCGTGATAACAGCAATCACCCCGTCCGATATTCAGGTAGACCTTGGCGCAAAATACGCCGGTTATATCCCGTATTCCGAAATCGGCGAAGATGCAGACGCGGCTGATAAGTATAAAGTCGGCGACGAGATTGAGTGCTCCGTTGTCCGTGTAAACGATGTTGAAGGAATTATCACACTTTCAAAGAAGCGTCTCGATGCTATCAAGGGCTGGGACGATGTAGAGCTTGCACGTCAGGATAACACTACTGTTGAAGGTACTGTTACGGATGTAAATTCAGGCGGTGTTGTAGTTACCGTCCGCGGTCTCCGCGTTTTCGTTCCGGCATCACAGTCCGGGCTTCCGAGAAACGCAGATCTGAACGAGCTTCTCAAGAAGAAGGTTCAGCTTAAGATTAAAGAGGTCAACCGTTCACGCCGTCGCATCGTCGGTTCTATCCGCGAGGTTGCGGCAGAGGCTCGCCGTGAGGCACAGGAGCGCGTATGGGCGGATATCGAGGTCGGTAAGGAGTACAAGGGCGTTGTCCGTTCTCTTGCTTCTTACGGTGCATTTATCGATATCGGCGGTGTTGACGGTATGCTCCACATTTCCGAAATGACATGGGGACGTATCGGTCATCCGTCTGAGATGTTCAAGGAAGGTCAGGAGGTTGACGTTTTCGTTATCGCTCTTGATGCTGAAAAGAAAAAGATTTCCCTCGGCTACAAGAAGGCAGAGGACAATCCGTGGCTTAAGTTCAAGGCAGCTTACAATGTAGATGATACTGCAAAAGTCAAGATTGTTAAGCTTATGCCGTTCGGCGCATTCGCAGAGGTTGTTCCGGGAGTTGACGGTCTTATCCACATTTCCCAGATTTCTAACACACGTATCGCAAAGGTAAGCGATGCACTTAAGGAAGGCGACGAGGTCGAGGCTAAGATTATCGCAGTCGATGAAGAAAATCAGAAGATTTCTCTTTCAATGCGTGCTCTTATCCCGGGCGAAGCTGCTCCGGCAGAGACAGCTGCAGAAGAAGCTCCGGAAGACACAGAAGAGCTCGTTGCGACCTCCGGTGAAGAGAATGATATTCTTCCCGAGGAGACTGTTGCAGAAGCAGCGGAGGATGCTGCTGAAGCTCCGGCAGAAGAAGCTGCTGACGCTGAATAATTAAACAAAACATATTTAACTCCCCGCGGGAAATTTCCGGTGGGGAGTTTCTCTATCCCAAAATAAAACAATCTGTAAATTCTATCTTATCTGATTGACTTTGCAAATCTCCGGTAATAAAATATTTAGTATGATTAATTCGGGGTTCTGCAAGTTTTAGTTCACAGGGAGGAAATGAAATGCTTCGTAAGCTTCTTGGTTGCGTTGGCAAATACAAGCTGCCGGCGATACTCTCACCGATATTCATATCGTGCGAGGTCATAATGGAAATATTCATTCCGCTTCTTATGTCAAAGATTATTGACGTTGGAATAAAAGGCGGCGGAGGTGTCGGATATATTGTCAAAGTCGGAGGGCTTATGGTGCTTATGTCCGTTTTCTCGCTTATGTTCGGTGTGCTTTCGGGAAAATATGCATCAGTTGCGAGCACCGGCTTTGCAAAGAATGTCCGCAAGCGTATGTTTGATAAAATCCAGGACTTTTCCTTTGCAAATGTCGATAAATTCTCCACGGCATCGCTTGTCACTCGCCTTACCACGGACGTAACGTTTGTTCAGCACGCGTTTATGATGGTAATCCGTATGATGGTGCGCTCTCCGGTTATGCTTGTCAGCGCGACAGTTCTTGCAGTTTCGATAAATGCAGAGCTTGCGCGGGTGTTCTTTGTTGCAATTCCCGTTCTTGCGATAGCGCTTGTGTTTATATCCACAAAAGCGTTTCCGCGCTTTAAGCAGATGTTCACAAAATACGATGCGATGAATTCGGCTGTTCAGGAAAGTCTTGTTGCAATCCGCGTTGTAAAGGCGTACGACAGGGAAGACTATGAAAACGGTAAATTCGCAAAAGCGGCAGAGAATGTTATGAACGCACAGAGACGTGCAGAGCGCGTGCTTATTATGAATATGCCGATAATGCAGATAGTTATGTATTCCTGCATAATAACCGTTCTGTGGCTTGGCGGAAACCTTATAGCCGTTGGAAATATGGAAACAGGTGAGCTTATAAGCTTTATAAGCTACATCACGCAGATACTTATGTCACTTATGGGGCTTTCAATGTGTTTTGTGAGCATCGTTATGTCGCGTGCATCCATTGCCCGTATATGCGAAGTGCTTGATGAAGATATAGATATAAAGAACAGCATCGCCAGGAAAGCAGAGGTGGAAAACGGCGAGATTGTATTTGAAAATGTTTCATTTGCATATTCCAAAGGCAAAAATAACAATGCCCTTTCCTCAATCAACTTTAAAATCAACTCCGGTGAGACTGTCGGAATAATCGGTGGAACAGGCTCCGGAAAGACATCGCTTGTTTCTCTCATTCCGCGTCTTTATGACGTAAGTGACGGATCTGTTCGGGTAGCGGGTACCGATGTGCGCGAGTATGACCTTGGTGCACTGAGAGAGTCCGTGGCAATGGTTTTGCAGAATAATGTGCTGTTTTCGGGAACAATAGCAGAAAATCTGCGCTGGGGTAATGAAAATGCAACCCAAGAAGAAATTGAGGCTGCATGCCGCTCCGCTGCGGCTCATGATTTCATTTCCGCATTTCCGGATGGGTATGAAACATATCTCGGACAGGGCGGCGTGAATCTCTCCGGCGGTCAGAAGCAGAGAGTGTGTATTGCGCGGGCACTTTTGAAAAAGCCGAAGATAATTATTCTTGATGACAGCACAAGTGCGGTTGATACGGCGACTGATAAAAAAATACGTGATGCATTCCGGACATCTCTTGCAGATACGACAAAGATAATAATTGCGCAGAGAGTGACCTCGGTAAGTGATGCCGATAAAATTATTGTGCTGGATGACGGAAGGATAGATGCAATA
>SVLF01000054.1 GCA_015068085.1 Oscillospiraceae bacterium | reverse complement strand
TATGACTACTGTCACATTGATTAAAAAAGGCGATAGCGCCATTGGGTTTGACGTTTCCGGTCATTCCGGATATGCCGAAAGCGGCAGTGATATCATCTGTGCCGCAGTTTCAAGCGCAGTAAGCTTTGCTGAAACGCTTATAAATGATTCTTATCACGCGGCGGCAAAGGTTGAGGTTGAACCCGAAACGGCAAGAATAAAGCTCATTCTTTCAAATGAGGACAAGGCTTGCCAAAAGGTACTTGAAGCATTTGAGCGCCATATGCGCGCGGTTGCTTTCGAGTATCCAGAGTATATTGAAATTATGGAGGTGCAGTCTAATGCTTAAAATCGGAATTCAGTTTTTTGCACATAAAAAGGGTGTTGGTTCCACAAAGAACGGCCGTGACTCCGAGTCCAAGCGCCTCGGCGTTAAGCGTGCAGACGGTCAGTTTGTTCTCTCCGGAAACATTCTCGTTCGTCAGCGCGGCACAAAGATCCACCCGGGTACAAACGTAAAGCGTGGCTCTGATGACACATTGTTTGCTACAGCAGACGGCGTAGTACGTTTCGAGCGTCTCGGAAAAGACAACAAGAAGGTTTCTATCTATCCGGTTGCTCAGTAAAAAACAACAATCATTCGGGCAGGTCTTATCTGACCTGCCCGCAATTTTTAAGTAATAAGTAATAGTGAAAAGGTAACAGGTAATGTGAAATTGCTGCGCAATTTCCATTTAAATATGATTTTCGCATTGCGAGAAAATCACCTCACTTATTCACTGTTACCTATTACTTATTACCTTAAATCTGGAGGTGTGCTGAGTGTTTGTTGATGTTGCAAGCGCAAAATTTATTGCAGGTCGCGGCGGTGACGGTGCCGTTGCGTTCCACCGTGAAAAATATATAGCGTCTGGCGGACCGGACGGCGGTGACGGCGGTGACGGCGGAAACGTAGTTCTCAGAGTCGACGATAATATGTCTACGCTTGTTGAGTTTCGCTACAAAACAAAATATAAGGCAGAAAACGGCGCAAACGGAAGCGGTAAGCGCTGTTCAGGAAAGCGCGGTAAGGATATTGTGATAAAGGTTCCGCGCGGAACGCTTGTTTATGATGTTGCAAGTGGCGCTCTTGTTAAGGATATGTCTGATGATGAGCCGTTTATCATATGCAAGGGCGGTCGCGGTGGCTGGGGAAACCAACATTTCGCGACACCAACGCGTCAGGCTCCGCGTTTTGCGCGCCCGGGGCTTGAGGGTGAGGAACTGGAGGTACGGCTTGAACTTAAGCTTCTTGCAGATGTCGGACTTGCGGGATTTCCGAATGTGGGTAAATCCACGCTGTTATCTGTCGTAAGTGCGGCGCGTCCGAAAATTGCGAACTACCACTTCACAACCATTACGCCGAACCTCGGTGTTGTACGCGTCGATGAAAGCTTCTCTTACGTTATGGCGGATATCCCCGGAATCATTGAAGGAGCAAGTGAGGGTGCAGGGCTTGGTCACCGCTTTTTGCGTCATATTGACCGTTGCCGCCTTATTGTTCATATGGTGGACGTATCCGGCAGCGAGGGCAGGGACCCGATTGCGGATTTTGAAGCGATAAATGATGAGCTTTCAAGGTATAACCCCGAGCTTGCGAAGCGTCCGCAGATTGTTGCGGCGAATAAGAGCGATTTGATATATGACCGTGAGGCGGCGGATAAATTCCGTGCGTATATCAAAAATCTCGGTCTTGATTATTTCGAGATTTCCGCGGCGACAAATGCAGGTGTTTCCGAGCTTATGAAAAAGGTCGCAGAGGTGCTCTCAAAGCTTCCGCCGATTGAAACATATACTCCGAACTTTGTACGTGTAGAGGAAGATACCACAAGCCACGAATTTGAAATCTTCCGTCTTGACGGCGATGTTTATTCGGTTGAAGCAAACTGGATAAAGCGCGCTATGGGCTCTGTCAACTTTGAGGATTATGAATCCCGCATCTATTTCGAACGCCTGCTCCGCAAATACGGCGTATACGATGCGCTTGAAGAGCGCGGCGCACAGGAGGGAGATACCATCATAATCTACTCTATGGAATTTGAATATGTAAAGTAAAAAAATATTTGACTTTCGAATGAAAAAGTAGTATAATAAGTCCGATACAGAGAATAGGAGACGTATCAGAACAAAGGTTGTACAAAAGTACTGCCTTTGTTTTGGTACGTCTTTTTGTGTTTTTCAGGAAGGGATGATTATAAGTGTATGATGTTGCCGTAATCGGAGCGGGCGTTGCCGGCGGAATGATAGCAAGAAGGCTTTCGTCGTTTGATTTAAAGGTCTGCATATTGGAGCGTGAGCACGATGTTGCAATGGGTGCAAGCCGTGCAAATTCCGCAATAGTCCACGCAGGCTTCGATGCAAAGGAAGGAAGCCTCAAGGCAAAGCTTAATGTCAAAGGCTCGGAAATGATGGAGAAAACCGCCGCGGAGCTTGGTGTGAAGTATAAAAGAAACGGCTCGCTTGTTATCGGATTTAATGAAGAGGATAAAAAAATGCTTTATGAACTTTTGCACCGCGGTGAGGTGAACGGAGTTCGCGATCTTCGCATCGTTGAGGGTGAGGAGCTTTTCGAGATAGAGCCTAACCTCTCAAAGAATGTTGTCTGTGCATTGTATGCGCCGACAGGTGCAATCGTCTGCCCGTATGAGCTGAACATCGCGGCTGTTGGCAACGCTATGGATAACGGAGCGGAATTAAAGCTTGATTTTGAGGTTGAGGGTATATCGCAAATTCCGGGCGGTTATGAAATATGCTCGGGAAACGAAGTGGTGAAGAGCCGTTTTGTGATAAATGCGGCGGGGATATATTCCGATGAGATAGCTAAAATGGTCGGGGATAACTCTTTTGACGTGCACCCGCGGCGCGGTGAGTACATACTTCTTGATAAAGAATGCGGAAACCTTGTAAAAACAACCGTTTTCCGCACACCGTCAAAAATGGGCAAGGGCATTCTTGTGACGCCGACTGTTGACGGAAACCTGCTTCTTGGACCAACTTCTGAGGATATGACAGATAAAGAGGGAAAGTCAACCTCTCCGGACGGTCTCGCGAAAATAATCAAAGAAGCGGGAGAAAACGTTTGCGGAATACCGTTTAACAAAACTATAACCTCGTTCTGCGGTCTTCGCGCAGTGGGAAGCACGGGCGATTTTATAATAAACACGCCGGTTACGGGGTTTATAAATGTTGCAGGGATTGAGTCGCCGGGACTTAGTGCATCTCCGGCGATTGCGGAGTATGTTGTATCGCTTTTAGAGAGGCTTGGAGCCGATTTAAAACCAAAGGCGGATTACAACCCACAGAGAGCGCCGATGCACGCTTTCCGCAATGCAAATATTGCAGAGAAAAACGAGATGATAAAGCGTGATAAACGTTATGGGCGTATCATTTGCAGATGCGAGGAAATAACCGAGGGCGAAATTATATCGGCGATAAGGACAAATCCCGGCGCACGTGACCTTGACGGGGTAAAGCGCAGAACGCGTGCACAGATGGGGCGGTGCCAGGGTGGATTCTGCTCTCCGCAGATTGTGGAGCTTATCTCGCGTGAGCTTGGTATACCGTATGAAGAGGTAACGAAATCCGGCGGAAATTCACGCATAAACATTTCAAAGACAAAAGGCGGTGCGGACATATGACGGATATGGTTATAATAGGCGGCGGACCTGCGGGAATGAGTGCGGCGATCGCGGCATATGAGAGCGGAGTGCGGGATATTCTCATCATAGAGCGCGATACCGCGCTCGGCGGGATTTTGCAACAGTGTATACATAATGGTTTCGGGCTTCACCGTTTCGGAGAAGAGCTTACGGGACCTGAATATGCATGGAGATATGAGGCGCGCGTGCGTGAGCTTGGAATCCCCGTGAAGCTCGGTACAACCGTGCTTGATATTACACCGGAAAAGGTGATAACTGCAACAAATCCTGAGGATGGGATTTTTAAAATAGAGGCGCGTGCTGTTATTCTTGCGATGGGGTGCCGCGAGCGTCCGCGGGGCGCGCTGAATATCGCCGGCAGTCGTCCGGCGGGAATTTACAGTGCCGGTACCGCGCAGAAGTATGTCAATATGAAAGGTTATCTTCCGGGAAAAGAGATAGTTATTCTCGGCTCAGGTGACATCGGGCTTATCATGGCGCGAAGAATGACTCTTGAGGGTGCAAAAGTAAAGATGGTGTGCGAGCTTATGCCTTTCTCCGGCGGTCTTGCGAGAAATATAGAGCAGTGCCTTAATGATTTTGATATTCCGCTTCGGTTGTCGCATACCGTGGTTGAAATTCACGGCAGGGAGAGAGTTGAAGGCGTAACGGTTGCACGCGTTGATGAAAACCGAAAGCCGATTTCCGGAACGTATGAGTTTGTGCCGTGCGACACATTGCTTTTGTCTGTGGGGCTGATTCCTGAAAATGAACTTACAAAAAAAGCGGGGATAGAGCTTGACCCAATCACAAACGGTCCTGTGGTGGATGAGAATCGTGAAACATCGGTTTCCGGCATATTCGCGTGCGGAAACGTTGTTCGGGTACACAGTCTTGTTGACTACGTCTCTGAAGAGGCGGAAACTGCCGGAAAAGCGGCGGCAAAGTATATTTTGGAGGAACAATGATGGAAAGAAAGCTTACTTGTATTGTGTGCCCTCTCGGGTGCGAGCTTCGGGCGGAGATTACAGACGGAAAGGTGCAGTCTGTAACCGGGAACACGTGTCCTCGTGGGGCAAAGTATGCCGAGAGTGAAGTTGTAAATCCTCGGCGCACAGTTACGTCAACGGTAAGATGTATTAACGGAAGTGTGCTTCCGGTAAAAACTGACCGGGCAATTCCAAAGGAAAAAATGGCAGAGTGTATGAAGATAATAAATAATACCATTGTGAGGTTGCCGATTTGTGTTGGGGATGTTATAATAAGAGATGTGTTCGGTGCAAATATAGTGGCAACGCAGAATAAGTGAGAACAAAACGCATATATTTGTTCGGGACAGGAGTATGAAAAAATGGTGAGTATTATGGAGTGTATAGAAAAAAACAGCGTTATAGCTGCTGTGAGGAGCAGTGAAGATTTTAAAAAAGCCGTATCTTCCGGATGCAATATGATTTTTGACCTCGCGCCCGATATTTCGGATGTTTCGGAAAAGGCAAGGCTTGCTCATAGTGTCGGGAAAAAGATGTTTATACATCTTGATCTTGCAAGCGGGATAGGTAAGGACAGGAGCGGTGTTGCATTTGTGAAAGCGGCAGGTGTTGACGGGATTATCAGCACGCGGGCAAACATCATAAAAATTTCCCGCGACGCAGGCCTCTTTACGGTTCAGCGTTTTTTTGCCGTGGATTCCCAGTCGGTGGACACAATGGTTGATTCGCAGAAAAATTCTCATGCGGATATGGTTGAAATAATGCCGGGTGTTGTCGGAAAGGTCATTGCCGCCTTAAAGGAGTGCATAAGCGTGCCGGTTATTGCCGGCGGGCTTATAGAGACGCGCGAAGAGGTGGACGCCGCGCTCGCTTCCGGCGCCGCGGCAGTATCTACGGGAAAGGCGGAACTGTGGGGATGAATAAATTAAAGGAAAAACGTTTGTTTCTTCTTGATATGGACGGAACGATTTATCTGGATGATGAGCTTTTTGACGGAACAATTGATTTCTTGAACCACGTCAAAAAAATCGGCGGGAGATATATCTTCCTCACGAATAACTCATCAAAAAGCGTTGACAAATATATAGAAAAGCTATCTTCTCTCGGAATAAAGGCAACTCCGGATGATTTTCTTACGTCAACGAATGCAACCGTTATGTGGCTCACGAATAAAAACTATAAGAAAATCTATGCTTTCGGCACAGCTTCGTTCCGCGAGCAGCTGACAGCTGCCGGGCTTCCGGTTACGGAAACGCTCTCTGATGATATAGACTGCCTTTGCGTGGGCTTTGATACAGAGCTTACGTTCCGGAAACTTGAAGATGCGTGCATACTTCTCGGACGTGACGTGGATTTTGTTGCAACAAACCCGGATTGGGTATGCCCGACGTGGTACGGATATGTTCCGGATTGCGGCTCGGTGTGCGAAATGCTTTACCGTGCGACGGGAAAAAGACCGTATTTTATTGGGAAGCCGCAGCCTGATATGGCGCTTATGGCAATGGAAAAGACCGGATTTTCAAAGGAAGAAACCGTGATTTTTGGTGACAGACTGTATACTGATATTGCCTGCGGGGTGAATGCGGGCATCAGCACCGTGTTTGTACTCAGCGGTGAGGGAACGCTTGACGATTTAAAGAAAAGCGATGCAAAGCCTGAGTTTGTATACAGCAACATATGCGAAATATATGAGGATATAAAGTAGAAGGAACTGTAAAAAACTCCGGAACGCAAAAAGGCTGTAAATGAAAGTGTATTTAAAAAATGTTTTAACAGATAGACGCCGATTAATGAAGAAAACCCGAAAAATTTTCGGGTTTTCTCGAATTTTATAGCCTTTTTGCTATGAACAAACTGAACCTCTCGACGTACCTATGTACTACTTCGGGTTCAGTTTGCCCATTCCAAAGTATTTTTACAGTCCTTGTTGTATGATTTTACGTCGGAAATTCGCCGTTTGGAAGGCGGAAGGTTTCCATATCCTGCGGAGATATGTCTGTTTGTGTTGAGGTTACGGAGTAAACCACCTTTCCTTCAGGCGTAAGGCTTTGTCCGAAGACGAGAAGCCCGGTGGAATATGAAACCCAATATCTGTTTGTATATCCGCTTGCCGGGTTTCTGACCTCGGCATAAACGCAAGCTGTGCCGTCGTATACGGTAAGCTGTGCCGTTACAATATCCTCGTCCTTCGCTGAGGTGATATCTTCATATGACATCATCATCTGCTCATCATCGGGCTCAAAGCTTCCGCGGGCAGTTTTGTGCGCCGTTCTCTCTCCCGGTCTCCATGCATAAACCGCTTCTGCAGTGTATATATAATGTGCCGTCGGGCTCTGTGAGGAAACAGATGGGAAAACATCAACGCGGGAAAGCTCTCCTTTAACCCATTTTTGCCGTGCAAAGGATGCACTTCCGGAATCGTGGGATATAGTGCTCTGGGTTTTTGAAAAATATTCATCCGGACGCTTTATCGCGGCGATAATTGCTTTTACGTTTGTTTTATCAACTGTAACAGCCTCGGTGCCGATGGTTTTGACAGGATCGAAGGAGTGAAACTCGGGTGGATATTCAGGAACTGTGTTTATAAGCGTTGCCGACATATTCGGAAGAAAAAGGATTGCAACAACGGAAACGAGAAGGATAAAGAGCGCGATGAAAACGAAGAACATGGTACGGTGCTTCATACCGGGACGCTCCTTTTTTATTTAAAATCAACGGGTTTATCGCCGATTCCGGCAAGCTTCCAGAGAATTGCATCTGCGATTCTCTTTGAAGCGTTTCCGTCTCCGTATGGGTTGACGGCGTGTGCCATTTTCTTGTATGCCTCTTCGTTATCGAGAAGCTCGCAAGCCATATCGCGGATAACCTCACGCTTTACTCCCGCAATCTTTACCGTTCCGGCGGCAACAGCTTCCGGACGCTCGGTTTCACAGCGCATAACGAGAACGGGCTTTCCGAGAGACGGTGCCTCTTCCTGAAGACCGCCGGAATCCGTGAGGATGAAGTGGGCACGAGCCATAAGGTTGTGCATATCATCGACATCGATCGGGTCAAGCAGATGAACGCGCGGCGCATCGCCTAAAATTTCGTATACGGTTTCGCGCACAACGGGGCTCATATGGACGGGATAGATTACCTGTACATCCGGATGGGACTGAACGATATCGCGGACGGCGTGCATAATATTGCGCATCGGCTCGCCGTAATTTTCACGGCGGTGCGCTGTCATAAGAATTGTGCGGTAAGAATCAAAATCAATCTTTGTTATATCTTCGTTGTGGAATTTGTAGTCATCGGATACAGTGTATTTGAGCGCGTCGATGACGGTATTGCCTGTGATGAAAATGCCGTCGTTAAGGTTTTCGCGGCGAAGGTTTTCCGCGTTGTTATTTGTGGGGCAGAAGTTAAGGTCTGCAATGCTTCCGATAAGCTTTCTGTTCATCTCTTCGGGGAACGGAGAATATTTGTCAAAGGAACGCAGACCTGCTTCGACATGACCGACGGGAATCCGGTGATAAAATGCCGCAAGTGCGCTTACGAAAGCGGTTGATGTGTCGCCATGGACGAGAACAATATCAGGCTTAGCCTCAGACAGAACACCGTCAAGACCGCCAAGCGCCTTAGTGGTAATCGTGGCGAGCGTCTGGTTCGGTGTCATAATGTTCAGGTCGTAATCCGGGCGGACCTTGAAAATGTCAAGAACGGAGTCGAGCATTTCACGGTGCTGTGCGGTGACACAGCAGATGGAATTTATTTCGGGCCTTTTTGAAAGCTCAATAACGAGCGGAGCCATTTTTACGGCCTCGGGGCGAGTGCCGAAAACGGACATAACGGTTAATTTTTTCATTTGTAATAAAACCTCCGAAAAAGTTATATCTTTATTGTATACCAAATTCACATATTTTGCAAGGCTTGGAAAAGAAAACGTATAAAAAGAGACATACCGGTGACTGTGATAAGAAAACAGAAATGAGTTACAATTTAAATTCCTTCGCTCATTTCCATCATATTTATGACGAGCAAATTCCAATTCTGGAAGCCGGGATTATTTACTCCCTCTCCCGTATCCGGGTCATAGTATTCGTGGAAGCATCCGTTCTTTTCTATATCTTTACCGAACAAGGCTACGGTTTTTTCGGCAAGTTCTTTAGCTTCTGTAAAGTACCCGTAATTGTACAGACCTTCAAATACCATATAGTTTGATATACCCCAAATGGGGCCTAACCAGCAGGAGGGGTTGCCGGATTTTATAATTTTGTACATTTTTTCAAGCTTTGAAAGTGTGCGGATACCGTAATTAGCACTGAAGGTTTTTGGGTTTTTATAGTTTTCACGCACCATTCGTTCTGCCTGCTCGGGAGATGCAATTCCAGCCCACATAGCCATAAATCCGGACCAGACGTCGATCTTTTGGATGATACAGTTCCAGTGCCGTGGACAACCTGAATGCAATTCGGAGGATGGATTAATAGGGAGTAGATTAATATCTGTACTGTAATAAAAACCGTTTTTTTCATCCCACATATGTTCTCGTATTGCCAGTTTCAGCTTTTTCGCTTCGTTGCGGTAAAAAGCTTCTTTATCCATATATCCCAGCTTTTCGGCAATGGTTGCTATTGCGCAAAGCTCTTTGTACATCATACAGTTGAGATATACTGAGGCAGAGCTTCTGTCCGGTCTGTAAAAGGTGCAAGGATCATTATCTACGCCGATTGCGTTGTCGTTTAACCAAAAGAACAGATTTGTTTCATGGTGGCAGTTTTCAAAATAGAACTCAATATATTCTTCAAGCTTTCGGAAGCTTTCTCTAAGCCATTCAAAGGAACCGTTTTGCTCGCAGACAAACAGGGCATGGAGAGAAAGACAAGGCTTATGCACATTTTGATTTTCCGCACTTTTAAAGTCAGGATACCTTACGTCCGGTTGGATGTATATGGGCATCCTTTTTTTATTGTCCAGGTTTTCGAGAAAATTCAGGATACAGCCCTTTTCGTATTCCTCGATTTCGCTTCCGTAGGCTATTTTTCGGAGTGCAAGATTAGTCAGCCAGCTGTCCCAATCCCACAGGCAATCGGAATATACGCTTCCGGGAACAATGTACTTGTATTTGAGAAAGCCGTTTGGTTCGCGAAACATTTTTTTGAAATTACTTTTTGCGTAAGTTATTATCAGTTCCTTGTATTTTTCATAATTCTCCATACAATTAATTCCTTTCCTGTTTTTCAATATGTGATATGCACAGATGGCAATTATCGGGTGTTTCGGTATTTTAGCGGAGAAAAACCGAATTCCTTCTGGAACAGACGGTAAAAATAGCTTGAATTGCAGTATCCGACTTGGTCGGCGATTTGTGATATTGCAAGCTTTGTGTTTTTTAACAGGAATTGAGCTTGTGCAAGCCGTTTTTCGTGGACAAGTTCAATGAAGGATTTTCCTGTTTTGCTTTTAATTTCGTGTGAAAGGTAAGAACGGCTGTATCCAAGTGATTTGGAAAGCTCGGAAAGAGAACTGGTTTTATAGTTTCGTTCGATATAATCAAGAATTGAAAAAATCAACTCTTCTGTCTGGGTGGAGTGTGAAAGTTTGTCGGTGCAATCAATGAGATTGAGAAGCAAAAGTCCCATTGTATATTCATTTGATGTACGGCGGGACAGAGTTTCTGTTTTGAGTGACCATATGAGGTTTTCCACGAGATTTTGTATGATGGGGGCATCCGCCACGCGAAAATGCATATACCCTACGGAGGGTATTTCGCCGTAAAGGCAGTTTATGATAAAGGAACGCAAAGGGGTGTTTTCGTATCCGAGCATTTTGAGCGGTCCGACGAAGAAGGACGGGAGAATGATGAAATTTATGGCAATATCCTCTTCACCGGTCATAAGTACACTGTGCTCGGAACTCTGGTGAAGAAAAAGCAATTCTCCGTTTTTTAAAAGTACAGTATTGCCGTTCACGATATGCGTTGTTTTTCCTCGACACATATAAACAACTTCGACGTAATCGTGGATATGAGGAGGAGATTCTTTGAAGCGCACGTGAGGTACTATATCAATGTGCTTACCTTGCTCCAAAAGCTCACTCGCCTTAATGACCGGTTTGGGGATGCTGGGGATTGATTGACCGCGACGTATGCAGTCGAGTGCTTCTGATTCCTCTTGTGACAATGGGGACAGAAGGGATAATAACTCCGGGTTTATCATGAAATCACCTTTTTTCGTATCTTACAGAGCTTTATGTGTATCTTAATTATATAATAAAGAAACAGAAAAAGTCAACAGCACAAAAGGACAATTTTTAAGCATATCAGGTTATTGTTAAAGAATGTGCAATATAGTAAAATGATTGTAATAAAATAAAAAAATGTGTAACCAGATATTTGAAAGGAAAGCAGAATGTTTCAGAAATTTATTAAAGCCTGTGATGAGTATACAACAAGAAAAAAGCATATTCCGGCTCCGTATATAAGAAAAGTATTTGAGCTTGATTTCGAGCCGGAAAAGGCGAGCGTTTTTATATGCACGCCAGGATTTTATACGATATACATAAACGGCAAGGATATAACCAAAGGATATATGGCACCGTATATATCAAACCCAGACGATTTTGTCTGTTATGATGAATACGATATTGCTGAATATCTCAAAAAAGGAAAAAACTGCATAGCGTTTATTCTCGGTAACGGATTTGCCAATCAGACGATTGATGAATGGGAGTTCAGCAAAGCAAGCTTCCGGGCACCGCTTTGTGCATCTCTTTATCTCGCGGGCGAAAAAGCCGGAGCGAAATTTGTTCTCGAGAGTGATGAGAGCTTTAAAACTCATCCGTCTCCCGTTATTTATGATGAATACAGAAACGGGACTCATTATGATGCGCGTCTTGAAATAGACGGCTGGAATCTGCCGGAGTTTGATGACAGTAGCTGGAAAAATGTTATGATTGCCGATTCTCCGAAGGGTGAGATTGTGAAATGTACCGCGCATCCTATAAGAGAACAGTATAAGCTTTCGCCGAAATCAATGGTGTTGCAGGACGATTTTTGCTATTTTGAAGGAAGATCGGAATCGCATATCCAAAAAGGTTTTATGTATGATTTTGGGGCTAACAGATCCGGCGTGTGCCGACTGAAAATCAAAGGCAAAAAAGGACAAAAGATCATCCTTCGCCACGGTGAGGCGACAGTCGGTGATGGGAAATTCAGCATTGATACAATTTTCTTTGCGCGAAGTGATTTTAAAGAACGTATGGATTTCTTTCAGACAGACGTATACATACTCAAAGGAACCGGTGAAGAGGAGATATTCATTCCGCCGTTCACATATCATGGATTTCGCTATGTTTTAGTAGAGGGAATAACGGAAGAACAAGCAACGAAAGACTTGCTTACGTATATAGTTTTTAATTCTGATGTACGGCGCAGAGCGTATTTTGAATGTTCAGATGAAACCGTCAACAAGCTCTATGACATGGCGATAGCATCGGATTTGAGTAATTTGCATTACTTCCCTACTGATTGCCCGCAGAGAGAAAAAAACGGCTGGACCGGAGACATTTCTACCTCTTCAGAACAATATACTTTGCATTTTGATTATGCAGATACGATGAAGCTGTGGCTTAAGAGCCTTGAGTATGCACAAAAGGAAGGTGTGCTTCCGGGAATTGTACCGACAACGGGTGTGTTTTACGATTGGGGTAACGGCCCGGTATGGGACAGTGCGTGCGTGAATGTGCCTTATTATATATATAAATATGACGGAAGACGTGATGTTCTTGAGCAGGCGGCGCTTACGATAAGCAGATATCTTCATTACATAGAAGGAAAGCGTGATGAGGATGGATTTATCACCTTTGGCCTCGGTGATTGGTCGCAGGCGGGTTCACTTCTCGAAGAAGGAATAACAACACCTATTGCAGTCACCGGTACCGGCATGATGTATGATATGGCAAAAAAAGCCGCGTTCATATTTGATGTTCTTGGCTTGGATGAGGAAAAGGCGTTTGCAAATAAGCTTGCGGATGAAGCGCGAGCATCAATGAGAGAGCACCTAATTGATTATGAAACAATGACGGTTGCGGGAAGCTGCCAGACCGCTCAGGCGTTCTTTATATCGCTCGGTATATTTGAAGAAAACGAGTATGAAAGGGCATACAGCCGCCTTATTGAGTTCATCGAAGAAAAAGGAAGACATTTACATTGCGGTGTAGTCGGACTTCGTCATATAATAGAGGTGTTATTTGTCGGAGGAAATGCTGACCTTGCTTTGGAAATGATGTGCAAAAAGACCTCTCCGTCATATGGGTGGATGATTGAGCAGGGTGGAACGGCATTGTTTGAAATGCTTGAGAAAACGAGCGTGAATAAATCCCAGAATCATCATTTTCTGGGAGATTACATAAGAGTTTTTGTGTCCTGTATGGCTGGAATAAGAGTAAATCCATATCTTCGCGACATAAACGAGATTGTTGTTTCACCGATCGTTCCTGAGAGCGTTTCATATGCTAAGGCGAGCTATGATGCAGAAGAAGGAACGGTTATAGCGGAGTGGAGAAAAAAGGATGGCAAAATCGAATTTACTGTAGAGAACAGAGGAAACGCAAAGGTAAGCTTTGAATACCAAGGAGTAAGGTTCACTGTAGCAAATGGAGAGAAGAAACAGATGGTAGTGTAACTGCCAAGTATTTTAAGGAGGATAAGTCTGAATAAATTCAGACAGTTAAGAGGTAAGAGTTAAGAGAGAAGAGTTAAGGTGCAAAATGCAGTGCATTTTGATTTTATTACATGTTGCTTTGTGCCTTGAACACAGTGAAAGGAATGGTTATAAATATGAAGAAAAGGATTATGGCGGCGATACTTATAGTTTCGATGATTATATCATTCGTACCTGCGGCGTTTGCCGCAGATGCTCCGGCAGATGTTGTTTATGATTTTACGACGCTTCCGGACAACTGGGCACTCAGCAGGGATACAACGCCCTCTGCGCTCGAGGGGAAAAACTTCAGCTTCAACAGCTCAGGTGCGTACGATTGGAAAAAGGGCGCAAATAAAAACAGCGAATACCTTAGAGTGGCGGTAAACGCTGACTGGGAAGCAAATCAGGGCAAATCGCGCAAGGCGGGAATAAATATTGAAGTACCGAATGACGGATGGTATTCCCCGAGCTTCACCGGCGGACTTACCACCACAGGATTCAAGGCATCCATATATCTGGGTACAAGCTACCTCGGTGATTACGATTTCACGACCGACGATACTTCGACAAGCAACGCAAAATGTGTTGTCGGAACAGAGAAAAAGCTAAACGCCGTATATCTCACGAAAGGAACGCATACCGTCTGGTTCTGCTTCAGAGCGGGAATAAACGGTTCTTACCCGTTCTTTATAAACTTTAAACTTGCGGGTCTCGGTGATGAGCCGGAAATTACGGGCATAGAGTCCGTGGTTCCCGAACTGTGCAAGGGAGATAGCGCGCAGAGTGATGTGGGCGTCAAGATGTCGGATGGTTCGATCTTTGGCTTGGCTGATTACAGAGTAAGTAAATATATGGAAAAATTGGAAGACCTCACCAACAAAAACTACATCACCGTCATCTCCGAGGATGAGGCTATCGCAAAGGTAACCGATGTAAAGCGAGCGGGAGTTGGGTATTCCGAAAAATTCACCTATACCGTCACAGGTACGGGCGTGGGGACGACAAAGCTTATATTTACACCTTACATAGACGGAACGGCACAGGAATCGTATGAAAAAGAAATAACGGTATCCGCGCCTCCGAAGCTCGATAAAATCGTTCTTGAGGCGGAAAGCAGCGAGCTCGCACTTGGTAGAGAAACGATTGCGGAGGTCACTGAGCTTATCCGTGATGACGGCGAAATCTACACAAGAGATTACGAAATAGAATTCACAAGCAGCAATACCGATGTTATTGAGGTTGTAAAAACAGACGAGAAAAGCTGTAAGGTAATATCAAAAAGCATCGGCTCGGCGATGGTGATTGCTACAGCGACGGCAGAGGACTTAACCGAACCGATTGTTGAAACCGCAGATATAACCGTTTATGAACGACCTGTTCTCAGTGCGATAGAATTATCCACGAAAAGTTCTGTGCTCAATATAGGAGACACGGGAAGCGTGCAGATTGGTTCGTTGGTTATGAGCGATGGACTTCCGGCGTTTTCTTCAGATGACTATGAGTTTTCTTGGGAGAATGATAACGAAGAGGTTATAACCTTTAATTCCGAAAACGGCGTGCTTGAAGCTCTTGCTCTCGGCACAGCGGAAATACGCGCAAGCGCAATTAACGAAAACGGCAAGCGTATTTACGGAAAGCTTGTTATTTCCGTAGCAGAAAAAAGCGATGCGCCGGTATCCGACAAAAGCATTGTTGTTGATTTCGGAAAGACCGTGACGGAAAAGATAGACGGAAAGTGGACCGTCGTTGAATCTCCGGGATATGAAATAGTGGCAAGTAAAAGCAATATGGGAACGTGGATATGTGATAAGTGTCCGGACGGAACGAGAAGGCTTCGCATTAATGCCGGTGCGACAAAACCGGCGCAGTGCTGGCCGCTAAAAACTTCATCAGGTGCATCCGTAACGTTCACCGTCGAGATTCCGTCCCCCGGATATTACGCAGTTTTCTTCACCGGCGGAATACACAGCAACGGCGCGATATATTCCTCATATTTAGACGGCACAACTTATCTCGGTGACTACGATTTTTGCGGACCTAATTCCACCTCCAATGCAGACAGAGGTGTGAGAAAGCAGTTTAACACCGTGTATCTTACGGCGGATAAGCACGAATTTACCTTCAGGGGAAGAACGGACTATTATAATCCGTATGTCTCTCTTGAAAAGTTAGAGCTTATTCCGCTTGATATAACGGAAATAGCGCCGAAGAACATCGTTGCGAATGAAAGTATCTCCCTTGCGGTCGGTGAAAAACTCAGTGATGTTGAAGCGTATGTCAAAATGTCCGACAACTCACCTTACAGCTTCGGTTACACGGGCGATGGCAAGGTGAACGACGCAAATTTCTTTGATATAAACGCGTCAAACGAGAATATCTCCGTAGCTTACAGCGACGATTACACGGCGGGTGATACCGAGCTCCACAGGTTTGATATCCTCGGCGCAGCACCCGGCTCATCAGAGATTATTCTGAAAAGCTTTATAAATAACAGCGAAGAGATTCAAAAAGCGATTCCCATAACCGTAACAGATGAAGCACTGGACTCTGTAGTTCTTGTCATATCAAAGAAGATTTTGTTCAAGGATGATACCGCAACGCTTTCGGCTGTACCGAAGCTCGACAGCGGACGAGTTCCGTCGGTGGATTCTGATGCGATCGTATACAGCACAAATTCCGATATCATCGGGATTGAAGGGAATACTTTAACTGCGCTTAATGCGGGTACAGCAGAAGTTAATGTTTCAATAACGCTCGGCACTGTCACAAAAACAGACAGCATAACGGTAACGGTTTTTGACGGCGGAATTGCCGATATGGAAATAACTGCCGGCGGAAGCGGATATATCCGTCTCGGCGATGTCGTTCCGGTATATGTCACCGGAATTACAACGGATGGTATTGAACTTGACATTACCGGTCGGGAAAACCTTACATACGAGTCTCTTACGCCGGATGTATGCGAGGTTGACGAAAGCGGAAACCTCATCCCGAAAAAGATTGGAAAAGCAGAAATCAAGGTTACCGAGACCACAGAAGACGGAAATAAGAGCTTTTCTGCAGAGATTTCGGTGATTGCGGGAAAAACCGGCTTTACTATCTACACCGAAGCGGAAAGAGCAAACGCGCGAGATAACGCAAAGAAATACACATGGGCAAAGGATATGGCAAAAACCGCTTCGGAGGCGGCAGAGGAATTTGCCGGGATGCTTGATGTGCTCTATGATGGACTTCCGTCCGAGGGTATTATGAGGAGCACAAGTGTCGGCGAGCAGGACGACCCGGAAAAATACAGCTGCCGCTACTGCGGGAAAAATCTTCTTTTGCAATACGGCGACCCGCCGTTCCTCATTGATCCGGTAAGCCGTCCGTGGAAGGTACAGTGCCCGGATTGTAAGCGTCTTTTCCCGAGTAACGATTTCGGAAGCTTCTACGAGCTTGGGCTTAACGAGTACGGCGAATTTGACAGAATGCGCGCGCTTGAGGCTCACCGCGATATGCTTCTTGAAAAAGGAAAGATAGACACAGCTGTTACGGCTCCCGGCGAGGAATATTCAGATAACTGGTATACGTACTACGGCTACGGTGTCGAAGGCGGATATCTTTGCAATGACACATATAAGGAACTGTATGACCCGACGAAGCCCTCCTGCAATATCGATCCTGTCAAGGGTGTGGCGATAGACGGCAAGCGCTGGGGCGTGGATGACGGCTTTGGATATATGCCGGGAAGAAATTATTACAGTAAAAATGATAAAGGGCAGGAGGTAGTTCTCTGTGAAGAACGCCATAACTACGCGGCATATTATATCTATCATTTTTATGTATGGTACTATATGCCCGCAATAACGGATTCTGCCGATGCGTATCTTTACACAGGAAAACCCGAATACGGCTACACAGCGGCAATCCTTCTTGACAGACTCGCAGACTTCTATCCCTCATACGACCTTTCGCTTTACGGCAAGGACATAAGCGCCTCCCACGGCGGACTATATAACGGAAAGTATATAGGAAGCATCACGGAAAGCGTAGAGGACGCCTACATCATATCAGCATACGATGCGGTATATGCGCTCTATGATGACAGCACTGTTTTAAACTACATCAAAGAGAAAAACAACGGTGTGAAAATGCGCCACGCGAAGAAGAGCTCGGCGCAGATACGCACAAACGTAGAGGACGGACTTCTTCGCGAGATGCTTGAAAGCTGTACAAACGGTGATATTCGCGGTAACTTTGGATTTTCTCAGGCGGTTATTGCGGCAGCGGCCGTTGCACTTGATAACGGCGAGGAAACAATAGAGTGGCTTGATTTCCTTGTACAGCCGGGGTTTGTGCGAATCGGAGAGGTCACCGGCGGTGGATTGTATGACTGGCTTATTACATATGTAGACTCTGACGGTCAGCCGAATGAAGCCTCGCTTTATAACTACAACTGGTTGACATACCTTCTCAGTGTTCAGAATTATCTGGATGACTATACGGATAAATACGACAAGGCAAACCTGAAAACATTCCCACGCTACGTAAAAATGTTCTATTCGTTCTTGCCTGTAATTCTCTCGACGTATAACGCGAACTATGGCGACTCCAGCCGTTACATGCTTACTACCGGCAGCCTTTGGATGCAGTACAAGCCGCTTATTACAGCATACCGCTGGACGGGTGATACAGACTTTCTCAAGGTTCTGTACATGAAGTACAACGGAGATGTATCGCAACTTAACGAGGGGATTTTCGTAAAGAACCCGGAAAATATCCGAAACGAGGTTTTACGCGTTGTTGAAGAAGAAGGAAAATACAATCCTCCATCGGAAACAATGACGCAATTTGGCTTCTCTGTTATCCGCGACGGAGAAGACTTCCGCACAAGCTATGGCACAAAGGGACAGGACTTCAGGCGCAATTTCTGGATGTATTTTGGCTATAACGGCGGTCACGGACACAGAGATTCGTTGAATCTCGGTATGGATGCATACGGCTATAACTTTATGCCCGACCTTGGTTATCCCGAAACAACCGGTACTCAGCCGAACCGTCTTCAGTGGATTTCAACAACGCTCTCGCATAACACTGTAGTCGTCGATGAGGACGGACAGGAGATTTCGGATAAGCGCGGAACGCCAATGCATTTTGATGACACTGAGATTGTGAAGGTCATGGATGTTGACGCAAATGAGGTTTATCCGCAAACGGACATTTATCGCCGCAGCGTAGTTATGATTAAGATAGACGATAAAGTTTCTTACGGCGTTGATTTCTTCCGCGTCAAGGGCGGAGACAAGCATGAGTACAGCCTTCATGCAACCTCGGATGAGGTTTTCGAGGTTAAGGGACTCGGTACCGTTGAAAAACAAACAGACGAAAACGGAAATTACGTCGGGACCTATGCATCGCCGGATTATCCTTACGGCGAAGACCCGGTTTCACCGAATGCAAGCTCATATAAGACCTTCTATCCGCGCGGATACACCTGGCTTGAAAAGGTAGACCGCTATAATTCTCCCGAGGACAAATTTGAAGTCGATTTCAAAATCAAGGACTTTGATAAAAAGCTTCCCGACAGCAACGGACTTCATCTTCGCGCAACGATGCTCGGAGTTGACAGCTCAAACACGAAGGTTGCTTTTGCGGACGGTTATCCCGCGCGTGCCGAACAGAATAAGAACATCCCGAGCCTGAGATATATGTTTGTAAAGCGTGAGGGAGAAGATCTCGACACACTCTTCACAACGGTTCTTGAACCGTACAAAAATGACAGAACGCTTTCGGATATCACGGAGCTTACTCTCACAAAGAAGGGCGGCTACGAATTGAGGAACGATGTTGCGCGCGTAATCCGCGTGACGCACGCAAGCGGCAGAGTCGACTATGTTTTCTATGCAACCAACAACGCTGTTACGTATACACTTACGGATGACGGCAGAACGCTTGATTTCCGCGGCTTTACGGGAGTTTATACAGTGCAGAACGGCGAAAACACGTACCGCTATGTCTGCGACGGTGATATTATCGGCGAGCCTGTTGCTGATGTGAAAGCAGGAATATACGGACGTGTGGCGGACTTTACGCAGGGGCTTGTGTTTAAAAATGAAATTGTGATTACGCCTGACGGAGAGATAAGCGAGGAAGAAGCCGCAGAGCTTGCCGGAAGATATGTGTTTATCGAAAATGATGGAGTGAGAAACGGAGTATATCAGATAAAGTCGGCGGAGCTTCGCGACGGAAAGCTTGTCCTGAATACGGGTATGACGGATTACATCCGCGCGCTTATTGATGCGTCGGATATAAATGGCGGATTTACTTACAACATTGCACCTCGTCAGGATGTATATATCCCGCTTTCGTATTCAGAAGATGTGGCAAGACCGTATTTCACACCGTTTTCCGACAAGCTTACCGTAAGTGCGGGAAGCGCTCTCTCGGCAACGTTTACTGCGGTAAGTCCCTACGGATATACTCTCACCTATAAGGGAACAGTTCTTCCGCGCGGTGCGTCCGTGGATGAAAAAACAGGTAAGCTTACATGGAAGCCGGATGCTTCGCAGGTTGGCGATAATCACGTTGCAATAACGGCGTACGATGAATTCGGGCGCCAGGCAACAGCCAATACGATGATATCTGTTTACGGCTCGACCACCGGAAGCAATAATAAAGAGAGCGAAGCCTCGCAAGAAAGCACAGGTACCTCCGCCGGCGGCGGTGGTGGCGGAGGAGGCGGCGGTGCCGCACCGACCGACACTCCGGAAGGAACAACAGATACCGGCGAAACCGACGCCGGCGCATCCTCGGATAATGCCGAAAACAGCGGAAATTCACCCGACGCGTCGGGTGAAACGGAGACACTCCGTTTCACAGACCTCGGTAACCACGCATGGGCAGCGGACGCGATAAACGAGCTTGCGGATGATGGAATAGTAAAGGGCACGACCGCAAGCACATATTCACCGGCAAACAACATAACCCGTGCAGACTTTGCATTGCTTCTCGTTCGCGCATTCAACCTGAGCAGTGACAACGCGGAGAACTTCGCAGACGTATCTGCATCCGATTACTTCGCAGCCGAGCTTGCAATCGCGCGAAATACAGGTATTGTGAACGGTATCGGTGATAATAAGTACGCTCCGCGCAATACGATAACCCGTCAGGATATGATGGTTATAGTCTACCGTGCACTCGAAG
>SVLF01000053.1 GCA_015068085.1 Oscillospiraceae bacterium | reverse complement strand
CGTCCGGAGCTTTCGTGCTTGCCGAATATGTAAAGAACAGGGAAGACCTTTCAGAGCTTCACGGAAAAACCTTTGCTCAGGGTGACGTTATTGACACAATCATTACCTGTGAAAACGGTGAGCTTATAAGCCTTCGTCTTGATACCACGCTTCCGGGGTATTATTCGCGTGAGTTTACCGTCCGTGGAACGCGCGGCTCATATTTTCAGGATACCAACATGGTTTATGAAGAAGGCAGGCATGAAGAAATTTTTGAAACGATCAGGTTTGTCAAGGAAAATATCGACAATGCAGAAAAATACTATGACAAATATCTGCCTGAAATGTGGAAAAATGTGACGCCTGAAGCATTAGAGGCAAGCCACGGCGGAATGGATTATTTTGAATTTCAGGCTTTTTGTGACTGTTTGCGCAATGGAAAGGAAATGCCGATAGATGCTTACGACGCGGCGGCATGGATGTCGATTGCGTATCTTACGGAAAAATCAATTGCCCTTGGCGGTGCATCGGTTGAAATTCCGGACTTCACAAACGGAAAGTATAAGATACGTCCGCCTGAAAGCGTTGTTGAATTATAATAAAGCAAGGATAAGTGACCGTGATACATAACGTCACTTATCCTTGTTTTTTTATTAGAAAAAGATATCACTTTGCAATGTAATCTGTCGTTTTTGACGGCAGATTTTTTTTGCGTAACCGACCTTCAATAAATCTCTTGGCGAAGGTGTAGATAACGGAAAAAGCGGGGACGGCGAGAATAACGCCCGTCACTCCGAAGAAGCCTCCGCCAATGATGATTGAAAAAACAACCCAGAAGGAAGAAAGCCCTGTGGTCTTTCCTACGATTTTCGGAGCAATTATGTTTCCCTCTATCTGCTGAAGAATAACTATCATTATTATAAACCAGATCACCTTTGTGGGCTGAACCATAAGCAGAATGAATGCGCTCGGGATTGCGCCGATAAAAGGACCGATAAACGGAATGAAATTTGTTATCATAATGATCATACTGATCAGCAGTGCATATTCCATTTTGAACAGAGACATAAGTATGAAGCAGATTATTCCCAGAACAACCGAGTCAATCGTCTGACCGGAGAAATATTTCCCGAAGGTTTCGTGCATATAGGAAAAGGCGCTTACCGTCTCGTTTACAAAACGGCTTGGGAATATCGCAAAAAGAATTTTCTTGATTTGTGCGGCAAAGCGTTCCTTACCGCTGAGCATATAAACGGAAGCGACAAATCCGATGAAAACGTTAGAAATTCCGGAGCCTACTGAAACCGAGAAGTTAAGAAGCTCGGGAAGCTTTGATGCAATGTAATCGGTCAGCTTTATAAACATCTCTTGTGATGAGCCGAGTATTTCCTCTAAAAAGCTTGCATCAATGTTGAAATGCGCAAATAGCTTGTCGAGAAGCGTGTTGATTGATTTAATATATCCGTCTGCATTTCTTGCAAGCGTGGTAACGCTTTCGATAAGCTGCGGAATGATGGAATAGATGATGAGCGCCAGCAACAGAAGGAAAAGTATGAAAACAATAACAATGGAAATTCCGCGATTTAATGATTGCTGTTTTTTTACCTTTTTAAAAAGCCGGCGATTAAGCAGACGCTCGATAAAGTTAAGCGGGCGTGTGAGAAGATAAGCAATAACAAAACCTATTACAAAAGGTGACAAAACCGCAAAAATGTTTTTTACCGCATCAAAAATGCCGCCGATATTCTGCATCAAAAAGAAAAACGTAATTGCAATTGCGGCAATGACGGAACCGGCGGTTACCCGCGCCGTTGTTTCTTCTGTCCATTTGAATTTCATTTACATCGCCTCCGGAGTATATTGTACCACTTTTTTCCTTATATATCAAACCCTAAAATATTAACATATTGAAAATTAGCGGTATGGTACGGTAATCTGCGGAATTTATTCCATATCCTGCTCTATATTTCTTTTATAAACGTTGTATGTATATTCCTGTGATTTTTTGAAGTGCTCCTTGACTGTACGGCCGAAATGCTTTTTAAACCGTTTCATAAAGTAGTGCTCATCTTTAAATCCGCACTTGTCACAAAGCTCTCTTATCGAAGTGATGCCGTGTTGGATTAAGCTTGAAGCTTCAAAAAGCCGCACTTTATTCAGATAGGCTATGGGTGTAATTCCCGTGCTGTCGTGGAAAAGCCTTGTGAGATGTGTATTGGTGATATGCAGCTCGTCTGCAAGTAGCTTTATGGAAAACTCACTGTTCGCGTAATTGAGCTTTATGATATCCTTGGCATTATCCACGATGTTCGGAAGCTTCGGTTCATCCTCCGGAAGCTCGCGGTGCATTGTGTTGAAGATAATAACGGATAAAACCGCAAGCGTCCTGTTGTAGAAATCCGCGGAAGAGGTTCTGCCGGAAAACAGATTATCAAAGGCATCGGTTATGTTTTCCGGATTTCCCACGGAAATAAACGGCGTGTATTTTGAAAAGCCCAGAAGCTCTGCTACTGCCTGAGCGTTCGGGTCATATAAGTCAATGAAAAAATACCTCCACGGATCTTTTTCGTCGGGATAATATGCCAGCGGCTCGTGTCTGGGAAGATAAAAAAGATCGCCTGCTTTCAGCGCATACTTCTTATCACGTATAAAAAGTTCACCCCTGCCGTTTCTCACATAGTGGAAGGAATAGGTGTTTCTGAGCCTGAGAAGCTTTGCAGGGGGGATAGTTCGTAAGTCGTTATATCCTACAACAGCTATTCCTATGGGGGGATTTTTGTAGGATAGGAGATCTACAGAACAGTTGCTTTGCGGTTCAGCCATAAAAACGCACCTCCGGTTAATCTGTCAAAGCAAGGGGAGTCGCCCCTTGCTTTAACTATAACATAAATGTATTATTTGTGCAAGTGGAATTATAAAAAAGCGCGCTATGTTGAAAAAGTACACAAATTGGCAGAATATATGCATAGATTTTCAGGCTCTTTTTGTTTACAATTATATTAACAATGAAATTATAGGAGTTGTTCAATGTGAAAACCATAAGATTTGCCGTGTGCGGTGCGGGAGGAAGAGGAACAAACCTCACAAAAGACGTTTTGCTCAATCTTCCCGACATAGAAATCTGCGGCATCTATGACCCTTACACCGACAGGGCAGAAAGCCTTGCCGATAAGGTGGAAGAGAAAACGGGAAAACGTCCCGTTGTGTACAGTGGCACAACAGAGCTTTTTGATACCGAAAAGCCCGATGCGGTGCTTGTCTCTACAAGCTGGGAATCTCATATTCCCGTTGCGGTGGAGGCGTTGGAAAAAGGATATGCGGTTGCAATGGAGGTTGGCGCTGTTTATTCCGAGCAGGAATGCCGTGACCTCGTGGCGGCATATGAAAAGACAAAGGCACCCTTTATGCTTCTTGAAAACTGCTGCTTCGGAAAGAATGAGCTTTTTGCAACGGCAATGGTGCGCGACGGAAGGTTCGGAAAAATCGTTTATTGCCACGGCGCGTATAGGCATGATCTTCGTGACGAGGTTACCTACGGTGATGTAAATCGTCATTACAGACTGAACGAATATATGTCGCGTAACCGCGATAACTACCCAACGCACGAGCTTGGCCCGATAGCAAAGATTTTGGGAATAAATCGCGGCAACCGTATGGTGTCGCTCTCCGCTCGCTCAACCAAGGCGTGGGGACTGCACGATTACATAGAGGATAAGGAAGATTTACAGCATCTCCGTGATGTTGAATTTAAGCAGGGCGATATGGTTGAAACGCTTATCACCTGTGAAAACGGCGAGCTTATAAGCCTCCGCCTTGATACAACGCTTCCGACCTATTATTCGCGCGAGTTTATGGTGCGTGGCACAAAGGGGCTTTATGAGGAGCTTAAAAACTCTGTATTCCTTGACGGCGATGACCATAAAGGCGAGTTTACAAATAGCGCCGAGAAGTATTACGACAAATATATGGCAACGATGTGGAAGGAAATCACTCCCGAAATAATTTCATGGGGACACGGAGGTATGGACTTTTTTGAGTTTCAGGCGTTTTGTGACTGCCTTAGAAACGGCAAGGAAATGCCGATAGATGTGTATGATGCCGCGGCGTGGATGTCCATCGCTTATCTGACGGAGCAGTCCATAGCACAGGGCGGAGCTGTTGTAGAAATCCCTGATTTCACAAACGGTGCATATAAGACGAGAGAAATCAAGGACGTTATTGATTTTGAGCTTTAACCCGCGACGCGCGGATGAATGTACTTTGGGAACAACAAAGGAATACTTTGTTGAGATAAAAAACAGAAAAATAAACAGATAAACAATAACAGAAAGGAAGGTTTTAAAATGAAGAAAACTTGCGCCTCCTTCGCCTAACGGGAGGTATTCGTTCGTTCTCGTGTCATCCTGAGCGAAGGGTGAATGCCCGAAGTCGAACCGGAGCGTAGCGGAGGCACCCGCAAGGGTGGGATCTCCTTAATGCGCTTCCTGAAAATGAGATCCCGCGCATACGCGCGCTCTCACTGCGTTCGAGTTCGACTTCGCCTTTGGCTCCGCTCAGGATGACACGGGCAACACGGCATAACACGCTCTCAAAGGGGATATCCCCTTTGGTGTTGTAATTACAACACCAAACCAATCTACGCAGCAAAATTCTAAAAAATAAAAAACAGGAGGATTTTGAAAATGAAAAAGATTTTATCTCTCATTCTCGCGCTTTCCCTTATTATCTCGGTAGCACCGATGTCCTTTGCAACAGGGGCTGGTGAAACTGACGACGAACCGGGAATGCATTTCAGGTTCAACGCCGCAGCCTTTGATAAGACGGCAGACATTTCGAATGCAGACATTGAAACTATCGATGATACTAACACGTTTGCAAGCATAGGGACGGATCCTTGGTACATGGATGGTAAATACGGTGTTGCAGATTCTCGTATAACATCAGCAGAGCCGGATACCGGAGCTTACCCGAATGCAAAGCCGAAAGCACTCTATTGGAAACATACTAATTATGGGTATCTTCATGAGGCTACCGCCAGTGGCAGCTATACCGGTAATGCGGGTTCGGCACTGGTGCTTAGGGTAGAGCTCAATGAGACGGGCGTTTTTACTCCGTCTATAACTTATGAAGCGGGACCGACCGCATCTAATTATCATTTCTTACTTGCACCTGTTTCCACGTATACAAGCGATTACGGACATTCTGGTAGGCCTGGTAAAACAGTTACCCACAACGGTGCTTTGGCGGGTTATTATAATGAACCAAATCCAGCGTTAATTATGTTAGGAGAGCAAAATCTCTACGCGCCGGAGTCGACTACTAAAAATGACGTTCCATTTGATCCCGTAACAATTGAAGCCGGTGAATATTACCTCTTTTTGGTTCCGTATGGCAGAATTAATGAACTTCCCGCAAAAGGCTTAACTTCTTATGAAGTAAACCTCTACTCAATCGATTTCACTCCCATGCCTAAGGAGACTGCAGATGCAGCGTTTACAGCAAAAGTGGATACCGAAAATCCTCCTGTAAATGTAGCTTCAATTGCAGCTTACACCGTATGCGGAAACGGAACGCCTGAAATCCTGGAAACAGCGGATGTAACATACGGTGAAACTTGCGAGCTTGAAGCACCATTGACAAAGGAAGTAGGAGACAAGACATACAACTTCCTCTATTGGGCACGCGGACTTGATGCTTCGTCTCTTAATAAAAAGATTGTTTCTTGTGACAGCAAATTTACCTATCGTCCTTATGAAGGGATAAACTACCTCATCGCAGTTTATGAGGATGCAGCTGCAAGCACAGATAAGGTGGAGTTTTATAACGGAAACGGCGAGCTTATGACAGATGTGGAACTTGATGCCGAAGGTAACCTTCCTGCAGCTCCGTATATGGCAGGACACGGCGAGTCAACAGGCTGGAAGCTTCATCAGGAAGACGGAAACGGCAAAGTATATGAAGCCGGTGAAGCTGCACCCGAGTCGGGCACAAGAATCTTTGTTGCACAGTATGATGATCCGACAGAAGATATTGTTATAAGCATAAACGGAACTTCCGATACTTATGCTTACGGCGATGTTGTTACCTGTGAAAGCACAGATGAAAAATTCAGCTACTGGGAAAAGACCGTAAATGGCAAGAAACAGATTGTAAGCCTTGATAAAACATATACCTTCAATGCATGGGAGGATTGCACGGTAGAGGCTGTGTGCAATGGTGCATTTGACCTTGGCAGAGCTGCAAGAAAGATACTTTTCGGTACCTTCACAGTCGGAAATCAGACAGCAGTTATGGCAGAGTTTATCGGATTTGACGGCGCAAAAGAAAAGGGTATCGTTATTGGTGCAAAAGAGATAGCAATGCAGAGTGGAAAGAATCAGTTCACCATCACTAACGACACAGATGCTGAAGTGACGGTAAGCGGTTATGCAATAGTCGATAATGGCAGATATGTTGACGGAGAAGTCACCGTCGCGGCAAAAAAGTAAACTAAAGACAGCGGGGGATGGTGGCAAATTTAAAACCACCCCCGTTTTTCACCCCCGAAAGGAGACCAATTATGAGCAATAGGAAATTCAGCAGAATAACAAGCCTTCTTCTTGTATTTTGTATGTTGGCGTCATTCTTGCCTGATGTAGTTCCTGTTTTGAAGGCAGAAGCGGTTGATGGAGCTAACAATGATGGTATGCATTTTAACTTCAGCGCCGCAAACTGGAATGAGGCTGCGGTAGCCGATATTCCCGCGGCAGACATCAAAGCAAACGGCGATGCCGCATCACCTGTATTTGCAAGTATAGACACAGATCCGTGGTATATAGACGGTCATTTGTATATTAACGATTACCGTTTAACCTCGGGAACACCGGATGAAACTTACCCGAATGCAAAGCCGAACGCGCTCTATTGGAACGTTTTGGGCTCATCTTCTCTTAATCCGCTTAGTAACGGAAGAGCAACAGCGGCATTGGCGCTTCGGGTGAAGATTTCCGGCACAGGCGTTTTCACACCGTCCATAACCTACGAGGCGGGACCGACAAGCACGAGATATTCTTTCTTCCTTGCACCTGTCTCTGCGTATACAGCGACTACCGATGGATACAGATTTGATCGTGCTACCTATGGTGACGGTAATCTTACCCAAAAAGCGCCACTTACAAACTGCTTCAGGGACGACTTGCGAAATCCCAAGCTGATTGAGCTCGGCGATCAAAACCTCTACGCGCCGGCGGAAAGCAAAAAGACAGTCAATCTCCTCCCCGTGCAGATAGAAGAACCCGGTGATTATTACCTTTATATTGCTGCAAATGGCAAAGTTGATGATAAGCCTAACGTGGGTACAAGCGGAAAATATGATTTAAACCTCTATTCACTGGATCTTCATCCTTACGGCACGGTAGAGGGCGCACCCGTAATATCAGGCGCAGAGCTTTCTCTTGCTGATACAAGCATTGGCGTGGGAAGAACCACATCGACCTCGGTTAAATTTTTCGCCGGCGACGGAACCGCGGTCAGCAAAGCGTATAAATACCTGCTTGAAAGCTTGGATACGAGCGTTGCAACGGTTGATGAGGAGACCGGAGTTGTAACGGCTGTGTCCGAAGGAAAAGCAACAATAAAGGCAACGCTTGCAATTGATCCGAATGTTTCCTCCTCGGCAGAGCTTACTGTTACGGAAAAGCCGTATCTCACGGAAATCATTCCTTCAAGAAGGTCTGTCAATCTTTACAAAGTGGGTGGTACAAGCACGGAAACTATCACCCTGCAGGCGAAAATGAGCGACGGCATTATTGAATCCGTTGAGCCTTACGACCTCACCTTTAAAAGCTCGGATGATAACATTGCAACGGTTGAAAGCGAGAATGGCGTTGCCACGGTAACTGCCGTTGCAACGGGAAGCACGGATATCATTATTTCAACAAAGAACGAAAAGGACGATCCCGTATCTGTATCGGTTTCTGTATTCGTCAAAGAGACATATGACGGCGTGCATTTTAACTTCAGCGCCGCAGGCTACGGTGAGGAAGAGGACATTTCTGCAGAAGAAGTTAAAGCAAACGGAGACAGTGCTTCACCCGCGTTTGCAAGTATAGACACAGATCTATGGTATATCGACGGTCAGCGGCTTATTAACGATTACCGTTTAACCTCGGAAGCACCGGATACCGGAGCTTACCCGCAATCAAAGCCAAACGCGCTTTATTGGCGCGTTAAGGGGTATAGCTATCTTAATCCGATTACCAGCGGTGGCGTGCCGACCGGCAATGCGTCTGCGGCATTGGCGCTTCGGGTGAAAATTAACAGTGCAGGAACCTTCATTCCGTCCATAACCTATGGAGTGGGACCGACAAGCACGAACTACGCTTTCTTCCTTGCACCTGCCTCTGCGTATACATCGTCGAAAGATGGATACAAATTTGATTATAGAGCAGCTACTACAGAAGCGTCGAAGCTGAATGGTGACCATTATATTACCAACCACAATCCGCTTGCGATGTGCTTTAAGGACGGCTCACAAGATCCAAAGCTGATTTTGCTCGGCGAGCAAAACCTCTACGCACCGGAGAAAAGCAAAAAGACTGCCGCATTTGCTCCCATAGAAATAGCTGAGCCGGGTGACTATTACCTCTATATGGTTGCAAGGGGCAGAGTTAATTCTTTGCCTATAGGAGACACCATTTCATTTTATGATGTAAACCTTTACTCCGTTGATCTTTATGATTTTACCTATGTTAACCTTGTCTCAACCGGTGCGTATCCGGAGACAGATGAAATATATGTAGGTGAAAAGATAAAGCTTATTCATCAGCCGGTATTGAATGACGGCAGAGTTTTCGAACATCCGGCAGTTATAACGAAATACACCTCAATGGATGAGAGCATTGTAACGATAGAGGGAGATACCCTTGTTGCAAAAGCGGCGGGAGATGTTCGCATTAAGGTGGAGTCAAGCTTGCCGGGACAAGAAGACAATGTTGTGGTAGGATACCTCGATGTGAATATTAAGCCTGAGGTTATGAGAAAGCTTGAGCTGTCAGCAGGCGGAGCAAAGCAAATACGCCTCACCGATAAGGAAAACGACACCGTTCCTATGTTCATCACGGCAATAAGCAGTACCGGAGAGGAAATTGAGCTTTCGGATGATGAGATAAAGATAGAAGCGCTCGCGCCCGAATTTGCAACGATAGTAAACGGCAGGGATATTTTACCTGTTTCCGAAGGACAGGCAAAATTTGTAGTAACCGCAACGCACGGCGGGGCAACCGTGAGCCGGGAGATTGAGCTTCCCGTTATCCGCGGCAAGAGCGAAGCAAGCTATATGACGGCAGAAAAGGCTGCCGCTGCCAGGGAAAACGCACAAAAATATGATTGGGCAAAGTCTACCGCCGAAACATATGCAAGAAAAGCCGATGTGTATGTTGATAAAATTGACCAGCTCTGGGATTTGGTCATCTCAGAGGGGCTTCCGAGAAGCCATTCGGTCGGGGTGAGCGGTGACCCTGATTTAAAAAAATGCCGCTATTGTAACACAAACCTTCAGGAAGAGTACGGTACCTATCCGTGGCTTCAAAATCCGCTTAACCGTCCGTGGCAGATACAGTGCCCTGAATGTAAGCGCCTCTTCCCGTCAAACGATTTTGGCTCCTTCTACAAGCTGGGGCTTAATGAGTACGGAGAGTTTGATCGAATGCGCGCTCTCAATGCTCATCGCGAGCTGTATGGTGATAAGAGCGTTACCGAGCCGGGAGTTGAGCACAGCGCGCAGTGGAAAGCATATTACGGCTACGGCAATCCCAAGGGTTTCCTCTATAACAAGCTTTATCAGGAAATCGGGGATAAGGATGAGAACGGAAACTATAAGGTTAAAACGATAAACACAGGCAAGGGTCTGCGCGAGGGCGAAACCGTAGACACATGGGGTGTGGACGACGGTGACGGATATGTGCCGTCACATTCGGACGGCACGCCCTACACATACGAAAACGGCGTTCAGGAAAGACATCCGTATATTGCTGAATATCTTTTCCGGGGTCTCTGGCACGGTAGTGGTGTAGTCGCTGCGGCGATATCTAACTGTGCGAATGCATATTTCTACACAGGCGATGTGAAATACGGCAGGGTTGCGGCAATTCTTATTGACAGACTTGCAGACTTTTATCCGCAGTATGATACCCGTCTGCATGCGGGAAAGGTTTCTGTTACCACCGGCGGTGGATATGATGGAAAGCTTGTCGGAAAAATCTGGGACACCAGCGTTACAAGTAGTTTTATCGTATCGTATGATAAGGTCTTTGATATGTATGAGGATGAATACGTTTTAGACTATATCGCGCAGAAGTCGAAGCAGTATAAGATGCGCTATGCAAAGGAAACTCCTTCGCAAATCCGAACGAGCATAGAGGACGGGCTTTTAAGAGCAAGCTTTGAGGGTATCAAGGCGGGGCTTATCAAGGGAAATGACGGTATGCACGAGAGAACAAATGCCACTGTGGCAGTCGTTCTTGATTCCCAGCCTGAAACCGATGAGTGGCTTGACTATCTCAATTCAACAGGCGGCTTCCAGGCACACCTGGTAGATACAATTGATAACGACGGTCAGGCGCAGGAGGCCTCTTACTACAACGTTTTACAGCTTGACGCTTTAAGGACCATAAATGAGATATTTGAAAGCAATGATAAGTATTTCTACCGCAACTTTGCAAATCATCCGAAGTATATAAAGATGCATTATGCAAACATCTTGCTTATGTCTACCTACTACACACCGCAGATGGGTGACTCGGGAAGCACTGCAGACAAAGAACACTGGGTGAAGACAGCAGAAGCACTGAGCGGCTGGAAACTTACGGGGGATCCGATATTCGCACAGGTTCTCTATCTGCTAAACGGCAATAAAGCGGAAGGTCTTAACTACGGAATAACAGAAGCTGATCCGGAAAGGCTTGAGAAAGAGGTCGAGGATGTTATCGATGAGCACGGAACCCTGAACCTTGCCTCGGAAATGATGCCCCACTTCGGCTTTGCAATGCTCCGATACGGTGTAGACAACACCGGCGGTGTCGGCGCAACAGCACAGGATACGCGCCGTGATGTGTGGATGAACTACAGCTCAAATAGCTGGAGCCGAGGCTCCCACGGACATATCGATTCTCTCAACCTCGGCATGACGGCGTATGGCTTGAATCTCCTGCCGGACCTCGGATATCCTGCCTATACAAACACTTCTGAGGCAAAGCAATGGACCACCGCCACGATTTCTCACAACACGGTAGTTGTAAACGGCGAATCTCAGGCTTACGCGTCTGAGCCGCGCGGTGAAGCGTATCACTTTGATGATGACGGAACGGTTTCACTTATGGATGTTGAGGCGTCATATGTATACAAAGCAACGGATTCTTACAGAAGAAGCGTTGTAAACGTAAAGGTTGACGATGAAAACGCCTATACGGTAGACTTCTTCCGCGTTCTCGGCGGAAACGAGCATCTCTACAGCTTCCACGTTCAGGGTGATGAGGTAAACGAAACCGCAGGGCTTGACTTCACGGTTGTTGAGGATGAGAACGGAAACTACATCTCAGGATCTCAGCTTGATGAGAACGGAAACTATAAGGGAACCTATGTAGGGCGCGATGCAAAGTATGTAAAGAACACCGTAACAGGTGCTGTACGGGCGCCTGTGAAAGGCGAAGTGCTCGGCGAAAATGAAGTGCTTTTGGATGTTGAACCCGGTCAGGACCCATATTCACCGTCAAGCACATTCTATACCACGGTATTCCCGCGCGGTTATACATGGTTTGACCACATAGACCGTGACACAACGCCTGAGGATAAGTTTGAGGTTGATTTCGCAATTAAAGACTTCAAAAAGGCACTCAAAGTCAAAAAGGACATTTCTCTGCGTTTCACAATGCTGAATGCAAGCAATGTCGCAAAAGGAGCGAACATAAGCGCAACGATTGCAAACGGTTATCCGCCGCCTAAGGAAGAAAACAAAGAGATACCTGCGCTTAAGTATCTGCTTGTCAAAAGCGAGGGAAATAATCTTGACACTGTCTTTACAAGCGTAATTGAGCCGTATTGCGATAAGCGTTATCTTGAAAGCTCGGATGAGCTTCCGATGCAGGTTGTCGGAGATGTTCCGGAAAAAGCCGGAGATGCTCACCGTGCAGTAAAGGTAAAGCACGTAGACGGCAGGGTAGACTATATCCTCTGGTCAACAAACAACAAGGTGACTTACGAGATAACTCTTGAGGATGGAACGCCGCTTTCGTTCCGCGGCTTTGTGGGCGTATATACCGTACAGAACGGACGCTGCACATATCAGTTCCTTAATGACGGCGATATTCTTGGCGAGACTAAAGGTGTTCAGGGTGCAATCGAAGGAACAGTCAAATCATTCACCAAGGTAACCGATCCCGAGGGAATTGAGTTTCCGTTTGAAAATGAGATTGTTATAACGCTTAACAGTCCGCGTGAGTATACGGAAAAAGAGCTTGCAAGCCTTAAGAATAAGTATATATATGTTGATAATGGCTTAACAACGCGCAGCGGTACCTATAAGATAGAGGGCGTTACGCAGTCGGGCGATGACCTTATCGTCGATGTGGGCATCGTAACGCTTGTAAGAAAGTATGTTGACGCAAGCGACTTCTCAAAGGGATTTGTATATACGATAAAAGAAGGTCAGTCGGCTCGCATACCGCTCACCGTATCACAGAACAGCGATCCGATATTCGCTCCTGTGAATAAAGAGCTGACAACATCGGCAGGCAGCTCGATAACGGTACAGGTAAGTGCGCATAGCCCGATAGAGGATGCCCCGCCGACAATCTCGTATGAAGGAACGGTTCTCCCGAGAGGAGCAAGCTTGAATGCAAAGACGGGTGTCATTACATGGAAGCCGGACGGCTCTCAGGTTGGAGAAAACCATTTCGCGATAACCGCGCATGACAGCGACGGTAGAGAGAGCACAATCCACTTCAATGTAACGGTTTACGGTTCAACCACAGGCTCCGGAAATAAGAACGAGGATAATTCCGGAACTTCATCTGAAAATGCAGGAACCACCGGAGGCGGCGGTGGAGGAGGCGGTGGCGGCGGTGCCGCACCGACCGACAAGCCGGATGAAGAAAACAAGACCGATGAAACCGACACATCCGACAAAACTGATGAAGATGAAAGCCTTCTCCCCGAGGAGAAGGTGCCGGGCGCAGGCGAGGCGGATGAGGTGGAAAAAACGCAATTCACCGACATCGGTAACCACGCATGGGCAGCGGACGCGATAAACACGCTTGCGGCAGACGGCATAATCAAGGGAACATCCGCAAGTACATATTCGCCGGCAAACAACATAACCCGTGCAGACTTTGCACTGCTTCTCGTTCGTGCATTTGAGCTTGAGTCTGATAATACCGAGAACTTTGCAGACGTATCTGCATCTGATTACTTCGCAGCAGAGCTTGCGGTGGCACGAAACAGCGGCATCGTCAACGGTATAGGTGATAACAAATTTGCCCCGCGCAATACCATCACCCGCCAGGATATGATGGTAATTGTCTACCGCGCACTCGAAGCCTCCCTTGCCTTAAAGGGAGGGGGACCGTCGAATGACGGTGGAGGGATATCTTCCTCACAATACTCCGACTTTGACACCGTTGCAGAATATGCAAAAGAAGCAGTATCCGCACTCATCGGCGCAGGTATCGTCAACGGCAAGAACGGACGCATCGCCCCGACGGATTACACCACGCGGGCTGAGGTGGCTGTGTTGATTAACCGGATACTTGACTATGTGGTACAATAGAGGATATGAAAGAATTATGTTTAAATGTGCATTTTGTGAAAAAGATATAACACCATCGCTTGGTATGATAATTCCGGGAGATTTTTCTGCAAGATACTCCGATGGTGTGTTAAAATCACTTATGGTGCGTGCAATGGTGATAAGCGACGGGAAACATACTGTTGCGCTTGCAGTTGTTGATTCGTGCGGATTGTATGCGGATGTTGCTGAAAGTGTTCGCAGACGGGTTTCAAAAAGCACAGGGATATCGGCGGAAGCTGTAATGATAATGGCAACGCATTCTCATTCCGCCGGACCCACTCTCAACTGGGGTGAAGAAATCTATGTAAATCCAAAGTATATTGATCTGCTCACAGAGAAGACTTCCGATGCAATAACTGAAGCGTTTAAGAATATGCGTGAAGTTTCGCTGTTTACAAATGCATCTGTACTTGAAGGAGTTTCGTTTATCCGTGTTTTCAGGATGAATGGCGGAGGGCTAAAAACAAATCCGGGTGTAGGAAATCCGGACATTGTAGAGCCTGCCTGCGAGATAGACAGAGAGCTTTCTGTTGTATATATGCTTGAAAACGGAAAACCGACAGGTGCGATAATAAACTTTGCACTTCATCCGGCAATTGTTTGCGGAACAAAATCTCACGGTGATTATATCAGCGTTGTTGCAGAAGAAATGAAAAAGAAGTTCGGCGATGGCTTTATAACGCTCTTTATAAACGGTGCATGTGGGAATATAAATCACATTAATCCTTTTGATGAAAGAACCGTTCAACCGGGCATACATAATGTTATCGGAAAGAAGATTGCAGACTGCGCAATATCCCTTCTTGGGAATGCTGAAGAAAAAAACGGGGATATTTCATATACATCTTCACGTATAAAGCTTCGCAGGCGTCGTGCAAGCGCTGATGAGCTTATTTCTGCTGCAAAGCATCTTGATTCTTTTGGTGATCAGCTTGAAAATTCGGGACCGGGGACCTTGGGGTACAAAGAAACATTTTTTGCGCTTCAGGCGATGCTTTCGCGAGTTGACAGAACTGTTTTTACCGAAACAGAACTTCAGGCAATAAAAATAGGTAAAATTCATATTTATGGAGTTCCGGCACAGATATTTTGTGAGTTTGGAAAGAAAATCAAGAAGAACTCAAGCTTTTCAATGGTTTCGGCATTTGCAAACGATTATATAGGCTACATTCCGACACCGGAATGCATGAAGCCCGGCGTGTATGAGGCGCGTCTTGCGGCGACCAGTCGTCATACCGCAGAAGCGGGAGACATAATCTGCAAAGAAATGGCGAAACTTCATAAGCAATTATAAGTTGATAATGAAATGCTGGCTCTGTGCCCGAAGCCCCGCGCAATACCATCACCCGCCAGAATATGATGGTAATAGTATATCGCGCACTGCAGAGCCTTGGCAATGAGCCTCCCTTGCCTAAAGGGAGGGGGACCGTCGAAGACGGTGGAGGGATTTCTCTCTCGAAATACCCCGACTTCACCGCTGTTGCGGAATACGCAAAGACCGCCGTCACCGCGCTCATCGGCGCAGGACTTGTCAACGGCAAGAGCGGACGCATCGCCCCGACGGATTACACCACGCGGGCAGAAGTAGCAGTACTTATTAAGAGAATTTTAGATTATACAAAGTAAAAAAACTATTTTTCGCCTGCGGGCGAAGGAATACCTTGTACTACTTTTCGTCGTTGCGTGCGGAGGGGTTAAAAGGGGAGGTTTCCTTGCGCCACGGGAGTGGGCGCGCGAGTTCTCCCCTTTTTCGCGTTCTTTGCTTACTTTCTTGGCGAAACAAGAAAGTAAGAACCCCTTCGGGTATTTGGCGAAAACCAAAGCGCCCCTGCCCGGCAGGGCAAGCCCGTTTGCGGCCTTTCGCAAACGAAAAAACAGGTTAACACACCTATGTGTTAATATAAAAAAACTAAGGAGGTAACTTCAAGATGAAAAAACTAATCGCACTAACTCTCGCAACCGTTATGCTTCTCGCGCTCTGCGCCTGCGGCGGCAATGAAGTAGGAAACTCTGAGATTTCATACGATATTCCGGAAGGAAAAGTAATCCCGGATGATGCAGTGCTTGACATCACAATTTCAAGCCACGCATCATGGCCGTATGATGAAAACTGGAAGGTATGGGAGTATATCAAGGAATCCATTGGTGGAACGATAAACGTAAATGCAATTCCGTCCTCCGATTTCGGAACAAAGTTTACTCTCGTTATGGCAACGCCTGATAGCTTGCCTGATGTATTTGGTTTTACAAACAAGCCCGGAAAATTTTCTGACTATTGTGAACAGGGCGCGTTTGTGGCACTTGACGATTATGCAGAATTCCTGCCGGACTATAATGAATTCTGGAACTCGCGTCCTGAGGACGAGCAGTGGATGAAGGACACCCGTAAGGGTATTAACGGCAAGGTTTATTACACACCGATCTACGGCATGGAGCGTTCTAAGAACATCCGCTCATGGCTCTACCGTAAGGATATCTTTGATAAGCACAACCTGAAAACTCCCGAAACAATAGACGAGCTTTACACGGTATCAAAGCAGCTCAAGGCACTTTATCCGGATTCCTATCCGTTCTGCCTGCGCTCAGGTCTTGCAAACATAAACGTTATGGGACCGTCATGGAAGCCGTATTTCCATTACGGTGCATACTATGATTTCGAAAACGAGAAGTGGTGTTACGGTGCAAGCGAGCCGGTAATGCGCGAAATAGTAGAATTCCTTAAAAAGATGGTAGATGAGAAGCTTATGCCGGCGGATTTCTTCAACATCAGCGCAACATCATGGCAAGAGCTTGTTTCCACAGATCGCGGCTTTATTATGCCGGAATATCAGATTCGCATAGACTTCTTTAACAACATAGGACGTATGAAGAATCCGGAATATACGATTGCAGCGATGAAGCCACCGAAGGCGGAAAACGGACTCGGTGTTGCGATGATGAATAAGTTTAACAACGACCCGACAGGAATGGCTGTTCCGAATACCGGTGATGAATCGAGCATTGCAAATGCTATGAGATACATTAACTGGTTCTATTCCGACGAAGGAAGTGAGATTGTTTCGTGGGGTAAGGAAGGCGAGACGCACGAGGTTGTTGACGGCAAGAAACGCTTTATCTTCCCTGAAAATGAAAACAACGCTCAGATTCTTTACGGCTTCCAGACAATCGGTTCATATCTCCGTATAGATCCTGCAGCGGCAGAGGCATGTATGTCTGAGGAACAGGCTGCAACAACTGATTTTGTCCTTGGTTACACTCATGCAGAGCTCGAACCGACTACATATATGAGCTTGTCATCGGCTGAATCCGAAACCATTGCAGACTACAACACATCTCTTTCAACATTCGTAAGCGAAAACCTTCAGAAATTCGTTCTCGGTCAGCGCCCGATGAGTGAATGGGATAAGTTCCAAAAGGAGCTTTCGGCGCTCCCGATTGCTGAAGTTCTTGCAATTTATGAAGAGGCGTATAACAGAATAAAGTAAAACACAAAAAAATACAGGATGACGAAAAACGTCAGAAGGAGAATTTTTATGTCACGTAATATGCACAAATACGAAGAGCTGACACCATATGAATTTAACAGAGAAAAGGAACGTGCATCAATAGTATATGTTGCTGCCGGACCTTTGGAATACCACGAAGAATGTAACGTACTCGGTATTGACCCTTGTAAGGGTTATCAGTGGTGTCTTGATGCCGCCGAAATAACAGGCGGAATAGTTTTTCCGATGCTGCCTGTTGCTCCTGCAGGGGCATATCCGTCGTGGTCCCGAGAGAAAATTCAAAGCTATTATTCAGCACCGCTTTTTGAAAAAGACTATAAAAAAGGTGTTGGGATTTATCCCGGGGTGTTTTTCAGCCGAGAGGTTTGCAGAGCTATTTACCTTGAACTTCTTGAAGCTTTTGCGTTGGAGATGAAGTTTAAGCTTTGCGTGTTTGTCGGGTCTCACGGGCCGGCAGGAACAATGCTCAAAAAAATCGTTTCCGAATTTGAGAATGCCGATTCCGCCAAGACAGCAGAGGGGCAAAATAAGAATGTAGGAGACTTCTGCGGTATGCGCGTTATGGCAATGAATTCTTCAGATTTTAATCGTGATATAATAAGTGATTTTTATGTAAAAAATAACATTACAGATGAGAACTATCACGGAGGGCTTTGGGAAACAGCGCTTAACTGGGCTGTAAATCCAGAGTATTTCAGACCGGAATATTTAGACGAAACAAAATACCCGCAGCATTACGGTGCATTAAAAGAAAACCATTTTGAAGGCTCTATTCGTCCGTGTAAATCAGAGTACGCCAAATTCACGCCTGAGTTCGCAATGGAAATGCATAATACGACAGTAAGGCGTCTTGCAGATGAAGTTCTTAATATCTATAAAAGCCTGAAATAAGATATTGAAGAAATATACTGATACGCTTTAAAAGGTTGCAAGGAGACAAGAAAAAATATGAAATTTGAAGAATGCATAATCAGATTGGGTTTCACGGAAAATGAACGAGCAATTCTTACTGACATACATAAGAAATGCGATGAAAAAGAATTTTCTGAGGAGCTTGCCCGTGCCCGCGAAGAATACGATAAAGGCGACGAAGCTTTTGGGGAATATATTTCAGCCTTCTCGGAAAAGTCTGGGGTTTACGTCAATACGCTTAATCTCTATGTTTATCTTCGTTTTGTTGAGGAGACATATGCAGAATATCGCAGGCGCGGAATATCGGATGAGATGTTTTTGAAAACGCTCTCCGGCTTAGTGTCCGTAAGCAGACCGGTGTCCAAAGAGGTAAAAGAGTTTGGAATTCCTCAGAATGTATTTCGCTCATGGTATCGGCTCGCGCTTGATTGTAAGCTCTTTTCGCCGGGAGGTCTTTTGTTTGAGATTTTTGAAGCTCCGTGCGATATCGAGGTTGACGGGAAAAGCGTAGGTAAGGGCGATAGCTGCATCTCCGTCCATATCTTGCGCGGTGCAAAGCTTGACGATGAAACATGTGAGGCGTTATACGCTTTTGCACGTGGATTTTTCAAAAAGCATTTTGGTATGGAAAATATCATATTTATATGCAAGTCGTGGCTAATTCACCCGTGGTTGTGTGAAGTATTGCCGGACACATCGTCAATAGTGAATTTTCAAAAAAAGTTTAAAATCATATATGTTGAAGATGACCTTTCCGGTTTGAGCTGGATTTTCGGTTCCGGTGCAGGAAGTGCAAAAGCTCTTGAGAAGATTGAGGATTATCCTGAGAATACTTCTCTTCAACGTGCAGCAAAGAAACGGCTCTTAGAAGGAAAAAAACTCGGCTTAGGTCTTGGCGCAAGGATATAAGCTTGCCGTCTTGACAAGAATGGCGGGAGATATATAAGTATATTTGATAATGAAAACGAAAAGAGGGCTATATATGTTAAAATCAGGATTTTCAAGACTTGATATAACTCCGTTGCTTGGGGTAACAATTCCCGGGTATTTTAATAAAAGAACGGCAAGCGGAGTTCTTGACCCGATTTATGCAACTGCAGTTGCATTTGATGACGGAGAAAAGCGTGCAGTAATAATAGGGCTGGATAATATTGGTATAAACCAGATTATGTTGGATGAAATCCGGAATATTATTACCGAAAAATGCAAGATAGCGCGTGAGGGCATTTTTATCTCCTGCACGCATACGCATCTGGGTCCCGGGGTTGCGAAGAAAGCCGTGAACGAAGGAAAAGAAGAAAAGGAAATTTATGAGAATCCTGAATATACTGCTTTTCTTAAAAACAGGCTGTGTGATCTTGTAAGTATTGCAATAAAGGATTTTGCCGAGACAAAAATGTATTATATACACGGACGTGCTGAAAACGTTGCATTTATTCGTCGCTTCAGAATAAAAGACGGAAGCATAAAAACCAATCCGCCGCTCGGCTGCCCGGATGTTGTGGAACCGGTTGGAAAGGCGGATGAACAGTCATCGTTGCTTATCCTTAAACGCTCGGGAAAACCGGAAATAGGCATTGTGAATTTCCAGGTGCATCCCGATACAATAGGTGGCGATGAGATTTCGGCAGATTATGTGAAATTTGTGCGAGATACATATGAGCGGTCAATACCAAATTCAAAATGTCTCTATATAAACGGCGCAAACGGGAATTTGAACCATCGTGATGTTCTCGGCGTGAACGGAGCTTTAGAAGGATATGCACGCACAGAGCATATGGGAAGAAAAATCGCAATGTCTGTAATTTCTAATTATCATGCCGCAAAAAAGCTTGACGGAGATAAAATATCATTTGCAAATAAAAGTGTTATGGTCAGGTACAACAAAGGAAAAGAATCGGAAATTGCTGATGCACTGCAAACGGTAAAAATGTACAGGGAGAAATCTCCTGAGACAGACGAAGAATTTCAGGAATTAAAAAAAGTAGTTCCGATGTATGTTCCGAAAGCACTGCGTATAGTTTCGAATATTGACAGAGAAGAGAAAGAACTGTATTTGTCTGCTTTCGCTGTCGGAGATGTTGTATTTGCAGGTTATCCCGGAGAACCCTTTACCGAACTTGGCCGTTATGTGAAGGATAATTCAAAGTATAAGCTTACCGTTGTTTCCTGCTGCGCGAACGGCTTTGAAGGATATTTTCCGACGAGTGATGCATATGAAGGTGGTTATGAGTCGGATTCTGCATATTACATTCAGGGAAGCGGTGAAAAACTTATGGAAGAATTGACGAAGCTTGTAAATACTTTATAAGGATAAATTTGCTATGAAAATATCAAACTCACATGATTATATAAGAGAAAAAGCAAAAAACATCATTCCATCGCTGAGATATGATAAAAAAGAAGATTTTCGGGGGTGGAGAAAAGCGGCAAAGGAAAAGCTCACGGAGCTTCTTATGCTTCCGGATGAGCATTGCGAGGATGAATTTAAAATCCTTTCGGAAAAGAACTTTGATGGGTATAAGCGGATTGACTTTGAATTTCAGAGCGAGCCGGGGTATTTTGTATCATCAAGCTTTTTGATTCCGTCAAGCTGTAAAGAGAAAGCACCAACGGTAATATGTATTCAGGGACATAGCACCGGGATGCATATTTCGTTTGGAGAAGCAATCTATGATGGTGATAAAGA